>JBFLYA010000289.1 GCA_040757115.1 bacterium
ACAATCAATTTCTACCTATTTCTATAAATTTCAATCTATTTCTATTATCTTATCTCCATATCACTCTTATCTCCTTATCCCCTTTCTTACACTTTTGATATATAGCCTGAACGGTTACAATTTTTTTGATTCAAATAAAGGTATTGGGAATTAAATACTATTTAACCAATTACCAATTACCAATTACCATGTATGAAGAAATGACCTTCGAGAAATTAATGAAATTAATATTAAGTTATAACCCAAAGGCAGATACTAAATTGCTTGAACGGGCTTATGAAATAGCAAATATGGCTCACGAAGGGCAGGTAAGGCTTTCAGGTGAACCATTCATTACGCATCCTTTATGGGTAGCTTATATCCTGGCAGGACTTAAATTAGACACAGAGACGATTATCGCCGCTCTTTTACATGATTTGTTGGAAGATACTACTTTCCCGGTTAATAGAATTAAAGAAGAATTTGGGGAAGATATTTTTTTATTAATTGATGGTGTATCGAAAATCAAAAAACTTACTCATCCCCACAAAGTTGTTCAACAGGCTGAAAACCTACGAAAAATGCTTTTGGCAACCGCAAAAGATGTTCGGGTTCTATTGATTAAATTAGCGGATAGACTTCATAATATGCGGACAATAAAGTTTTTACCTCAAGAGGATAAAAAACTTCTTGTAGCTCAAGAAACTCAGGAAATTTATGCACCATTGGCTAATAGATTGGGTATTGGTAGATTAAGATGGGAATTGGAAGATTTATCCTTTGAATGTCTAAATCCAGAGGCTTATCGAGAAATAGCAAAAAAGATGACCGAAAAAAGAGAAAATAGAGAAATCTATCTTGAAAAGATTGAAAAAGAATTAACCTCAAAATTTAAAGAGGTAGGAATATCAGTTGATATTCAAAGTCGAGCAAAACATTTCTACTCAATTTATCTTAAAATGAAATCTCAAAATAAACCACTGGATGGAATATATGATACATTAGGTATTCGGATTATTACTAAGGATGAAAATGATTGTTATGGAGCACTGGGGATAATTCATTCACTCTGGAAACCTATTCCTGGAAGGATTAAAGATTATATTGCTGACCCTAAATCAAATGGCTATCGTTCACTACATACCACGGTTATAGGGACGGATGGAAAACCATTAGAAGTTCAGATTAGAACTAAAGAGATGGATATTATTGCTAAAGAGGGAATTGCCGCTCACTGGCATTATAAAGAGGATGGGGGACAAGGAAAGTTTGATACAAAATTAAATGAGAGATTAAAATGGGCAAGAAGGTTTATCGAGGCATACCAGGATTTATCTGACCCAAAAGACTTTATGGAACACTTTAAATTAGACCTATTTAGCGATGAGGTTTTTATCTTTACACCCAAAGGTCATGTAAAAAAACTACCTCTGGGCTCGACACCAATTGATTTTGCTTATGCTGTTCATACAGACATTGGAGACCATTGTCTTGGAGCCAAGGCAGGAGATAAGATTGTTCCTCTTGATTATAAACTTAAAAGTGGAGATATAATCGAGATAATCACTTCGACCAAAGTTAAACCTCATCAAGATTGGTTACAGATAGTCCGAACCTCTAAAGCTAAAAGTCGAATAAGACAGTTTCTGAAAAATAATGAGGAAGAAAAACCTTCTCATAAAGAAACCAAAGTAGAGGGACATCCTACAACTCATCTGAAAACTCATAAATCCTCAACTCCAAAAATAAAAATTAGTGGAGTAAATGGATTAGAGGTTAATTTTTCAAAATGCTGTAATCCAATTCCAGGGGATAAAATTGTTGGTTACATTACCAAAGGGCACGGCGTATCGATTCATCGAGCGATATGCCCAAATATTCAATCAAAATCTATTGATTCAACATATAAGATTGATGTCGCATGGGAAATTGAAAAGCAGGGTTTGTATGAAATAGGAATTTATGCCAGAGCATTCCCAAGAAAAAATTTACTTAATGATATGATGAGTGCAATCAACACGACACAAGGTTCAATTAATACTACCTGGACCGAAGTAGAGAGTAACGGCACAACTAAATATGGTTTTAATATCCTTATTAATGAAAAATCTCATCTCCAGAATATTATTAAACAACTAAAACAAATTCAAGGAGTTACAGAAGTTTATCGGGGATGAGATGTAAAGTATATTTACTAATATGCCGATATAATAAATATAGTGCTTTGTTGTACGTTTTGTCAAACAATTGGCAAAAAAGGGAGAGGAAAAAATGATTGATGATTGGGGGATTAATGTTAAAGTAGAGGCAGAATTAGTTAAATCGTGGATTGATACGAGGAAGATTGATTTTTCTACGATTAATGGATTCGTTCATATCCGTGGGGTGATGGAATTCCAATTAGACATCTTTGTTAATCCAGATGACCCGGAATATTTTGCTAAGCGGGCAGAGGTAGAAGCAAGTAAATTAAAAAGACTTGAATCACACCTGAAAAGGATAGCGGGTGTCCGAGGTGTGCGATTGGAATTAGACAATTGGGTTAAAATGGGTGATAGATGGGTTCGGAAAAAAATACCAGGTAAAGAAACATAGTCACTATTTAGTCATCTGAAGTGAAATGGACATAAGCCTGCGACTCACAATGATGATGAAAACAAAGGAATTCGGGATTGGGAGGTCGGGATTCGGGAATAAAAGAATCGTAGCTGTTTAGCGTGGTCAGAGAACACAAATGAATGGTACTGATTTAGTGCAAAACCACTTCAAACACAACAAGTTGTGTAATACAAAATCAAAAATTAAATATTAAAATGCAAAATGACATATCAAATATCAAAAATCTTGACTTCGTGTTTAATTTATTGTCTTACAAGTATTTTTGCATTTTGCTTTGTAATTTTGATTTTTACATTTTGATATTTGCATTAAACTCCTTGTGGAATATTTCGCACCGGTATCCTATTGTTTAACAAAGAGTTACTTCTCAAATCAACGCAATTTGGAACACGCTAAACACGTACAAAGAATCCCCGAACCGCGATTTTCAGGGAAATTATGAATAACACAGATATAAAATCATGGATTAGATTAAATATGATTAAAGGCATAGGACCGATGAGATTTGCTACCTTGCTGAAACATTTTGGAAGCCCTCAAGAAATCCTGTCGGCTAATGTCTCAAGTTTAAGCCAGGTAAAAGGAATTGGAAATCAGATAGCTACTTCCATCGTTGAACAAAAAGATAAAGTGGAAATAAACCGCGAACTTGAAAAGATTGAAAAAGAAGGGGTAAATATTTTAACCTTAAATAGTGAGGAATATCCTAAAAACTTAAAATCTATCTATGACCCACCACCAGTTCTTTATGTTAAGGGTGAAATCAGGACACAAGATAGGTTGGCGATTGCGATGGTTGGTTCGCGAGCCGCAACTACTTATGGAAAAACAATCGCTTACCGACTTGCTCAAGAATTAGTTCAATCTGGATTTACGATAGTCAGCGGATTGGCACGAGGAATTGATGTTGCCTCTCATCGTGGTGCAATTGAGACTAAAGGAAGGACAATTGCGGTTTTAGGTTGCGGCATAGATATAATCTATCCGCTTGAAAATAAAAGTCTGTTTTATGAGATTATAAATCAGGGGGCGGTTGTAAGTGAATTTCCATTTGGCACACCACCAGAAAAGTTTAATTTCCCACAACGCAATCGGATAATCAGTGGTTTATCACTGGGCACGGTTATTGTTGAAGCACCTCTACGAAGTGGGGCATTGATTACCGCAGATTGCGCCTTAGAGCAAAATCGCGAGGTATTTGCTGTCCCCGGACATATAGAAAGTAGATTAAGCAAAGGAACTCATCAATTAATCAAACAAGGGGCTAAATTAACGGAATCAGCACAGGATATAATTGAAGAACTTGAATTATTTACAGACGCATTAAAAAAAATCCCGGAAGTTAAAAAAAACAATGAAATAAAACTCTCAAAAGATGAAGAAAAAATATATCAGTTACTTTCTCCCGCAGAACCTCAATATATTGATACTATTTCCTCTTCCTCTCAAATGACTGCATCCCAGGTAGCCGCTCTTTTAATTCAACTTGAAATTAAAGGTCTAATTAAACAATTAATTGGTAAAAGATTTGTGCGATGTTAAATTGATGTAATTATTTGTAACCGTTCAGCCACAGAGGCACAGAGTTCACAGAGAATTAGAGAAATTAGCCACAAATGGACACGAATTAACCTCTGACATTCGATAAATGTAGTGCGAACCTTTAGATTCGCTTTCCTGCTTGCCAGAAGCGAGGCTAATTGCTTTTTCATAAATAGGTTCCTCTTTTGGGGAGAGCGATAGCAAGAAGAACTTTAATGTAAATATCAAAATGCAAATATCAAAATTACAATGC
>JBFLYA010000290.1 GCA_040757115.1 bacterium
CCATTCCAAAGCGTGCCTTTATGTATAATGATTGGTATGGTATGGGCTGGATAATATTAGATCCATATTACGGATATGGATTGTATGTAATTTGTGGTGTGTTACAGGGTGGGATGACGACCGAATACCCAAGACCAAATGTCTGGATTACTTCACCAGCAAATAATAGTTATTATTTAGTAGGTGAGGCGATAGATTGTACTGCACAGGCTTATTGTGATGAATGTGGTGAGATAAGTGATGATATAGTGTGGAGTGCAGTTGAGGAATTAGCTGACGGTGGGCAATATAATTTTCCAGATGGTTCTGGCCCAACTTATTCAATTAACCCGCCCGGACCTGGACATATCACTATTGATGCCAAAATTACCTGTCCACATGGGAATGATGTTGACTCTATTCATGAGACGGTGTTTAAAGTAAAGATAACTGATTGTAATCTTGCATGGCTACCAGAAAAAGATAATACTACAAACTTTACTGCAAATATTATCCCTGATGATGTTAAAGGAATTATTACATTTACCTTAAGTGGGGTATCTGATGAACCTGGGTATTGTCTAAATGCTGGTAAGCAAAGTACTGCAGATAAGGATTTGAAGTTTGAAGCTAATAAGAATCCTCTATTTAACATTAGAGGAAATGGTGCGATAGCAGAATCAAAGCAAGAGGTGAATACAATAGATGTCATTGTTTCCTCGTTTGATTATGGTTCTTATGGTGAAATAAAAGCAGAGGCAACGGTGCAAAATAAAACAGCAGAGTCTGAGATTAAAAATATTCCCAGAGATGATGATAATAATTATATCGCAGATGTCTGGTCATACAATGCGGGTAATGCTACGGATGATGATGATAATGTGCCTCCTGAAGGAACTTTAGGGGATGGGCTGAGTCGATATGAAGAATATAGAGGATTTCTTGTCAGCGGAGTTCATATAAGAACGAGTCCAGAGAGAAAGGATGTGTTTATTTATGATGAGAATGGCATTTATCCTCAAGGAAATTTTACTGCTGCTACAGGAATGAGTGTTCATTATCAAATAACTGCTGCTGAGTTTAATGGAGTTACAAGCAGAGTAGTTAATTTTAATTATGAGACTGCTCATATTGTAGATCAACATGGGTTATATTTGAGAAATTATGATATAGAAGGAGATACAGGAGTGGCAGGAGTTGATGATTATCATGAGTGGGGCGTTTCCTTTGGTCCAAATGGGCCTCCTAAAAACCATCCCGAAATTAGATGTGATGTAGAACAGGTGAGATGGGATGAGAATTGGGATCGTCCAGATGGAGCAAATGATAGAGCAAATGATGCTGTAATGCATAATATTACTCATGAATTAGGACATGGTATCTCAATTGCTCATCATGATCCACCAACTGGTGGTGATACTTCATGTGCGATGAGATATTTATGGGATGAATGGGATCTATATCGAAAACCTCATCTTCCAGAGTACCACGGTACTAATGATGCTGATGGATGGAATACAATGCCAATTGGCGTAGATTTCTGTTCTCATTGCAAGAGTCAATTTGAAGTTAGTGATAAATAGAAAAGGTCGAATTTTTTTACATAGGAGGAAAATATAATGAAAAGAAAGTGTTTTTCAACTTTATTTATTTGCATAAATTTAATTATATGGATAGGTATGACTTCTGTTTATAGTTCTTCTATAAATAAGGAGGATTTGGAGCTTAAAATTTCTAATTTTAATGATAATAAGGTATACTTTCCAGGAAGTACTCCACTGCACTTTGGAGTTTGGTTGGTTAATCATGCAGGAATTAGACAATTTAACAAAATTCAAAATGATATATCTTATGGTAAAGAAGTAAAAGAGGAAATTATTAGAGTGAAGATAGGAACTCCACAATGGAAATGGGATGAGAATTTGAAGATTAAAGTAGAGAAACTTACGAAGATAAAAGGAAAAGTTATCCGAGAAGAAAAACTTAAAGATATCAATTGGTATAAGTACTATACATTTCCAAATCAGGAAAGTAAAATGGAACTTATAGGTTACAGAAAGGTAGAGAGGACCTGGACCATTCCACCAGATGTAACCGCTAAACTTGAACCAGGAGAATATGAAATTACAGCTATTTATGATTCTCGTTCTGTGCCTGATGAAGATGTCATTCATAAACTAATTACTTCTATTCCACTTACTATATTTATAAAAAAACCTGCCACTAAAAGAGAGAAAGCTAAAGCATTACATGAACAAGCCAGTTATTATGGAGATTTAGAAAAGGCAAAAAAAGCACTTAGAATTGATCCTACATACTACCCAGCTCATCTTACTTTAGCAGGTCTATATAGCCACGCAGGTAGATATAAGGAGGCTATTAGAGAATACAAGATATATCTTGAAGAGTATCTTAAAGATCCTACTATCCCAATAGCTGAATGTGGCGGGAAGGCTGATGAAGAATATCGGATAAATAGGTTTATAAAAGAATTGGAAAGACAGTTAAAGAAACAAAAGGGTGATGAAAAGGAGGATTAGGGTCAGAGAGGGATTAGAGTCAGACCTTGAATGTAGAAAGCAGTTCCTTTTACATTCAACATTCACGGTCTGACCCCAATAGTTCCCTCTGTAATGCACAATATTACCCATGAATTAGGACATGGGATTTCAATTGCTCATCATGATCCACCCACTGCTGGTGATACTTCATGTGCTATGAGATATTTGTGGAATGAATGGAATCTATATCGAAAACCTCATCTTCCAGAGTACCACGGTACTAATGATGCTAATGGATGGAATACAATGCCAATTGGCGTAGATTTCTGTTCTCATTGCAAGAGTCAATTTGAAGTTAGTGATAAATAGAAAAGGTTGAATTTTTTCAACCTGTGAAATAGAAGGACAAAATATCCCCCAATTAGGGTGACAAAAAGAATAAACAGCTCGCTCCTATGGAGCTAAATTTGTTATGAGGGAGATAATCTTTCTACAAACATATCGCTCCTCTGGAGCTAATATGAATAAAGCTCCGTAGGAGCAATCTGTTTGTAGTATTTCGCAAAAGCAATATGTTTGTAGCTCCGTAGGAGCGACCTGTTAGTAGTAGTGTTTGTAGTAGAGGTTGAATATCTGTTTCTTGCATTTTATTTAAACCTATTTCACAGGTCGAATTTTTTTACATAGGAGGAAAATATAATGAGAGGAAAGTATTTTTTAACTACCTTTATTTGCCTTAATTTGCTTATATGGATAGGGATGACTTCTGTTTATAGTGCTTCTATAAGAGAAGAAGATTTGGAAATTAAAATTTCTCCCTATTTAGATAACCTTACAATTCTTCAAGGTACTGCTCTTTCATTTGAAGTATTTTGGGTTAATAACGCGGCAGTTAGACAGTCTATTATAATTCAAAATCAACAATCTTATGGAAAAGAAATTAAAGAAGAAATTGCCAGAGTAAAACTATCAACACCTACATGGAAATGGGATGATAATCTGAAGATCAAAGTAGCGAAAATCTCAGAGGAATTATTTAGTAAGAAGATTGTTCGAGAAGAAAAACTTACAAATATTAACTGGCGAGACTATTATGTATTTGCAAATAAAGAAAGTGAAATAGAACTCATAGGTTCAGAAAGTAATGTCCGTAGAAGTTGGTGTATCCCCCCAGATATTACTGTTAAACTTGAATCTGGAAGATATGAAATTATTGCTACCCATGATTCCCGGGATGTACCTGATAAGAATATTTTTCATGGCTTACTTATTTCTAAACCAATTATTATTTACATAAAAAAACCAGTTACAAATAGAGAAAAAGCTATAGTATTACTAAACCAAGCTAAATATTACGGAGATATATTCCGATTTGGAAAGAAATATTTTAATAAGAGAATAACTTTGGCAAAAGAAGCATTAAGATTAGATCCTACATATTACCAAGCTCATGAGAGTTTAGCATTTAGCTATTGGTGGGGAACAGGTGAGTTAGAGAAGGCTGTTGAGGAATTCGAGATATATCTTGAAGAGTATCTTAAAGACCCTACTATTCCGGTAGCTGAATGTGGTGGTAAGGACTACGAAGAGTATCGGATAAAGAGGTTTATAAAAGAGATAAAGGAAGTATTAAAAAAGCGTACAGATAAAGTAGAAGATTAGGGTCAGACCTTGAATGTAGAAAGCAGTTCCCTTTTACATTCAACATTCACGGTCTGACCCCAAGCACTCCAATACTATCTCTACTTAAAGGATAGAGATAATCTGATTGATATGCGCAAGAATAAGAGTTATAGTGGCAATAAAGGAGAGTATAGTCTGATAGTCAGTAAAGAGCCGATAAAGGTAGTGTT
>JBFLYA010000291.1 GCA_040757115.1 bacterium
GGTAAGTGTAGTCCCCCTGTGGGTAGAGGGAAAAAAGTAAAATTGCCCTCCACCCCTATTTAAAAGGGGTGAAAATCAAAAAAAGCAAGAAATTGACGTTTGCAACTCTTTTGAAATCAAGGAGTTAGATGGCAGGAGGGTAATAAGAAAAAGAGTGCATCTGTAACTACAAGCAAATCAACATGTTGTGAATTTCGTGAAAGGCACTAGTGCTCTGTCGCCATTCAAGTGATTGATTGGCCGTTGTCCCCCGCTGGCGGGGGTAGGGGGGTGGATTCTTCTATTTCAGATTTCATATTCCACCCCCTTAATCCCCCGCCAGCGGGGGACATCAATTGAGTAGCGACAGAGCACTAGAAGAAGATATTAGGATGGTAGAAAAAGTAAAGATGCAAGCAAAAGAGAGATTAAAGAGGAAGGATTGGTGAGATTGAGGAGTATATTTTCCCATTTGGAAAGAGGTGGGAGTTTAGAAGATGAGATGAGTTGACGAGAGATTTGAGATTGAGGAATGGGGTAATATATATCTTGGTGAGAAAAGATAATATTGAATAGAAATGTGATAATGGTGAATATCACTACCTACAGATTTATAAATATTCTTTTTTTCATTTTTTCCCTCCCTACGATGTGTTGATTTAGTTGTTTTCTTTAAATATCGACACAAAAGGAGGGGAACTGAAATTCATAAGAATATTCCTAAACAAAAATATTGATTTTAAGGAAAGATTAAAGGGGAGGACAAAGAGATATGGGTAGGATTTAAGGATGGGAGGTGTAATTATTACATAATCTCTCTAATCCTACTTCTGATGCGGGGTGAGAATAGGTCCGACCCTCTTTAAGTTTGAAAGGAGGTGAATAAGGAATGACGAAAGCAGATCTCGTCAATGCGGTAGCAGAAATAGGTCTAACCAAGAAAAAAGCCGCAGAGGCTGTTGAGGCTGTCTTAAATGGAATTAAAGACGCTTTAGCAGACGGAGATAAGGTGCAGTTGATTGGATTTGGGAGCTTCTCAGTTAAAAAGCGTTCTGCAAGAGAAGGTAGAAATCCACGCACTGGTGCTCCACTTAAGATTGCGGCAAAGAAAGTGCCAGTTTTCAAGGCTGGTGAAGCTTTAAAGAGCGCTGTTTAAACTCACTATGACAAAAGAAAAAGGGTTAAGGGAAAGAGAAAAAAATAATTTTTTTCTCGTGCCCCCTTAACCCTTTTTTATTTAAAGACATACAAAATGTTAGGTTCTCCTGAGAATAAGGAAGTAGAGAGTAGAAAGTAAAGAAAACATCACTCCTCACGCCTATCTTCTTACCTCCCACCTTCTATCTCCTACCACTATTTTCATCATCCTTCTCCTGAAAATAGGTTATGGGACGCAGATTTTCGCAGATGAACAGGATTAAAATTAATTTTTTATTATTGTATTTCTATAATTATTTCCTTAGAGTTTCTTGATGTTTTTATAGTGCATTAGTGGTTTTTCTTTAAAATCTTGTAAATCCTGTAAATCTGCGTCCCATTAATTTTCATCGTCGTTTGTGTCCACGCTGTGGACATAAGCGTTTCTCTATTTAATAAACTCAAAATATGTTGACCCATCACTCATTATATCACCGGTGATAACGGATAATAATCTACCACCAAATTTATATATCCCTTCCACATCTGAGTTAGTAAACATATAGGTAAGATATGAAAATGTGTTGTCATATCCAGCGGGTATAGTCAGACCATATAGATTAAGGTAAGTAAATGGAGGTATGCCGGGGATTTCTATCCATAGTTTGAGGTCTGTTTGAGTTTGTTGTGCTGGATTGATAAGTCTCACGGTGGAGTTTAACGACTCTTGAGGTGAATATTCCTTTTGATTAGTGGAAATTATGATAATTGGGTTAAAGATGTTACCGGCACTGATTGCATCCATATCAAACCCTGGATAATCCACTGTTGCACTTCCATCATTATCATCAACAATCTTAATATATCTTGCCTTAGATAATCCAGCACTTGCCAGGTCAAAGTATGATGAGCCTATGCCATTACCCACGAGGTTCCAGGGACCAGCATAGTTATTACTTGCATAAACTGTATAACCTTCTTTAATACCATCATTTCCTTCATAAATAATGAAGTCTGAACCACTTCCATCAATAATTTCTACACCCATATCAATTTCAATCTCTCCACCTTTGCCTAAGGAAGCAAATTGGCCATCAGGTTGCCCTAAGGCATAAACGGCTTCGGTCGGATTATTTTTAAAGTTATTGGGATAGGAGAATGGGTCGTAAAATCTACAGGATGTAACATTGTAGCCGTGATGATAATTTGAGTTTTTATCTAATTTAACATTGAGGACAGTCATCGTTCCTGGATTTACCACTACTCCTGAAATAGTTTTATCCACATAGCCATTAGCAGAGAACTTAACTGTATATATTCCTGGTTTAAGGATACGGTGATAGTCTCCAATTTTGGGGTCTGTAAATATTGGCCAACCAACATCTAAGACATTAACCATTCCGACAATAGGATTACCGGTTTGGGCATCGGTTACTAATCCTTCTATTCCCTGTCTGTTAGCCTCTTTAATTATATACAGAATTGCATTTTTATTCTTTTGCCAAACGATATCTATTCCACTGTTTGCCAGCTCAATTGTCCAATCAATATCACCTCGACAGCCATAAGCAAAATCATTTGTATCCCCCTTTGTTTGATACCAGTCATAACCATTTGTTACCCAGTAATTATTAAAATCTGCATAGCCTTCAGATAAGTCAATAATTAATGGTTCATCCGGGGTAGGATGAGGGCTGAAATTCCAGACATAATTTACGATATCACCAAAACAGTGATACGATAAAGAGAGGGTAAATGGGTTATCGAGGAATAAATTACGCATTGCTTGAGTTTCTGGTTGAGAAAATGGATACCAGCTATTACCCCACTTATCCCACTGGTAACCATAATCACGGTTTAAATCAACTCCATTAGCGTTATATCTGCTACCAACCATAATTCCATCAGGATTGACCATCGGCACTATCCATATCTCTCGATTATTCACAAGATATGTTACTTCTGGGTCTATTCCGTAATTTTCTGTGAGATAATGAGCCATATTTAGCGGTATTTCAACAGACATAAATTCATTTCCATGATGAGCCCCCATCAAGCAAACTTCCGCTTCATTCTCTTCCACTTCAGGGTTATCCGTTATTTTCATCGCCCACATATTTCTTCCCTCAACGCTATCACCGCTGTCATATAGTTTAGCGATATATGGGTAATTTGCGGCTATTTGTGTTAATTCAACCGTCAGTTCATTATAATCATGGAAGTTTTCCCTCTCTCTAACCGCCTTCATCTCTTTTACCATATCTTCTACCAGGACATTAATTTTATATCCTTTATTTTTGAGCATATTCAATTCATCTTCGGTTACAATTGCCCTGGCATAAGTTTGAGTCGCATCGGTTAAAGTTAGACGCATATTGATAAATTCTGCAATCTGGTCATGATTTTTTATCTCAATCTGAATCAATATTTCTTTCTGGGGCTCAAATCCATAAACATAGGAATTTAACCCTAAACCACAAATAATAATCCCTGCTAATAGCCATATTTTTTGTTGAGTGAACATATTATTATTTCCTTTGTAACTATTTAGCCACAGATTAATACGGATAAAACGGAGGAAAAACGCCTCTGCCCCCACTTCATACTTTCAAAAAATAAGTCTTGTATTATCAATAGGTTACAGAGTAGAGAAATTGAGTTTTGACACTACAGTTTGTATGCTCACAAAATCAATTTAATAGTTTTACCCGGTTGATAAGATAAATTTAAAGCGTCGTAGATTTCTATGGGAGACCTGTCGGATGAACATAATAAAAGTATAGCACAGAACTATTTTCAAGTCAAGAAAAATTTCGACCTGTGCGGTTAGAAATTACAAGCAAATTTCCTCAAACCTGAAAGGTTTGACTTTTACATAACCGTAGATAAAATCTACGGAGAGAAGAAAAACTCCTGCTTATTACTCAACCCTGAAAGGGTTGAATTCTAACCATGGATTACATTCGACCCTTTCAGGGTCGAGTTTTGCGGGCGTTTATTTCCGTAGATTGCATCTACGGTTATTTAAAATTCGACGTTTTCAGCGTCAATAACCTAACACCTAACCGCACAGGTCGAAATTTATCGTATCACTCCCAATTTACCTGTTTTTGAACTTTTATCATCTCTGATGAAATAGATGTAGATTTCACTGGCAACCTTTTCACCAGCTGAATTCCGACAATTCCACTCCACAACCCCATTTACTCCAGAAT
>JBFLYA010000292.1 GCA_040757115.1 bacterium
TCAAATATTAAATATTAAAAATCAAAAATAAGAATAAAAGAATTCCTTAATTTTGATATTTGCTCTTTGATTTTTGATATGATATTTGATATGTCATTTTGCATTTTAATATTTAATTTTCTATTACACAACTTGTTGTGTTTGAAGTGGTTTCACACTAAGTCAGTACCATTCATTTGTGCTCTCTGAACACGCTAAACAGGTACGGGGATTTTACCCCCCAGAAGAGAATGATTAAAAAACATTCTTCAGTATAACCTTAATAACCTTACAGGAATAATCAACTAAGCCTGTAGAACAGATAATGTATAGGGGGTTTGGGGGAAGAGGATGCGTCCTCCGTTTCCCCAATGGGGTTTGGGGCAAAGCCCCAGAACATCTTCCTTAATTTTCTAACTGCACAGGTCGAAAATTTTTTTCTTGACATTCTTAATAAAATATGATAAAAAAAATAAATTTAAAAGACTTGACAAAATAAGTAAGTTTATGATAAAATTATTAAAGATTTGGAATTCTAACGAATCACGATGTCAAATAGGTAGGGTTTTACAAAATTAAAAGCAAGTAAATGGTAATGAGTATATGTTTAGCGTGCTACAGCATTTGAGGTATAAATAATTCCGTAACCGTTCAGGCTATATATCAAAAGTGTAAGAAAGGGGATAAGGAGATAAGAGTGATATGGAGATAAGATAATAGAAATAGATTGAAATTTATAGAAATAGGTAGAAATTGATTGTGGAAAACAACAAATTTCCATAAATTTCTATTAGTTTCTATTAATTTCAATTTTTTTA
The DNA here is from genome assembly GCA_040757115.1 of bacterium. Taxonomy (NCBI): domain Bacteria; species bacterium. The sequence goes on from JBFLYA010000292.1 coordinate 798, forward strand.
ATAATATCTCCCTATCTCCTTAATCTCCACATCTCCTTTTGTTACACCACCTGAACGCTTACAAGAATTCCTTAATTTTGATATTTGCTCTTTGATTTTTGATATGATATTTGATATGTCATTTTGCATTTTAGTATTTAATTTTTGATTTTGTATTACACAACTTGTTGTGTTTGAAGTGGTTTCGCACTAAGTCAGTACCATTCATTTGTGCTCTCTGACCACGCTAAACAGGAATAGTAATTAATTACCATTTACCAATTACCAGAAACCTTTCGGATAAAAAGTTAAGGTGTGGAGCCAGTAGAGATGAGGTGTTGGGTTTCAGGTTATGGGTGAGGGGATAAAATATCCATAACCTATAATCAAAACTGGGGGTAAAGAGAAAAGTAATTATCTCTCGTCCCTTGTCCATAGAAGATTAATTTTATCCGAAAACATTCTACCCAAAAAAAAGGAGGTGAAAAAAGGATGAAGGAGAAACAAACAGTAATTAACTTAATTTTACTCGGGGTGCTATTTTTGCTACCCGTTGTGGTAGAATCAGCAACTTCAAATATTCCGGTAATTACAGATGTAACGATTGAGGAATTACAGAGGAAGGTTGAGGCATCCTGGGCCGCAGAGGCAAGGGCTGTAGCAGAGGCAGAAGCGGCGGCTATGGCTGAGGCAGAGGCAAAAGCAGATGCTAAAGTAGCCGAAGAGGCAGTTAGAGAAGCAGAGGCTTTAGCCAGAACAATAGAATCCGCAAAGAAAAAGGCATTGATGAAACGGGATGCGGCTAAAGAAAGTGAAATGATTGCTTTGGCTTGTGCAAAAGTGGCTAAAGCAGAAGAAGAAAAAGCTAACCTTGCCCTTGAAGATGCAAAAGTTCATGAGGCAAAATTACGCGCCGAGCTTGAAGTTAGTAAAAGAGATGCAGAATTAGCCTGGCAAGAAGCTAAGATACATCGTATTACCGCTGAAAATTTCCTTGAGATTGCTAATGAATCTCTCATGAAAGGACAATCATCTAAAGCCATAGAATTTGCGACTAAGGCTAAAGACGAAATAGAGATTTCAAAACAATGTGAAGAAAAAGCTAAACTTAAAGATGTGATTGTTCAAGAAACGGAAAATCGGGTTAAATTAGCCCTTGAAGAAATATCGACATCTGTATCAAAGGCACAAGCCACAGCAGAAATGGCTAGAGCCAATGAGGCTAAAGCTATTGCTGAGGCACAAACTGCCCGCGCCGCAGAAGAAGAGGCGAATGCCACAATTGAAGCCGTAGAATTAGCTCACAAAAAATCTATTTCTCAAGCAAAAGCCGCTCAATCAGCCCTCAAATGGGCATCTCTCAAAATAGATGCGTCTAAAAAAGCTCAGGAACAAGCTATTGCTTATGCCAATCTGGGCAAAATTGCTGAAGAAGAAGCTCGACAGGCAGTTGAAGAAAAACGCAGAGAACAAGAACAAGCAAGAACTCTACTTATGGAAGCTCAACGAGCTATTAAAGGCAAATAAACTAACTTTATGGAGGAAGCGGTCATGACCAAGAAAGAATTAGTAATGAAAATCGCTAATGAGCTAAATGTAACTCAAACTATCATAAAATCAGTAATAGAAAAAGTGTTTGAGGGCATAGAAGAAGCTCTTTGTTCAGGACAAAAAATTGAATTAAGAAATTTTGGTATCCTGAAGGTAAAATCAAGAAAAGCACGAGTGGGAAGAAATCCACGAACAGGTCAAATTGTTCCTATTGGAATAAGAAAAGTCATTACTTTCAAATCGGGTAAAAGACTAAGAAAAAAAGTAGAAAATGCTTAAAAAGAAAGTTTGAGGAATGTGAAAATATGCACTTTGATGAAAAAGATATAAGTGAAACTCAATATAAAGAGACGCGAACATGTAGATGTGAAGAATGTGGTTATATGTGGGTACAAGAAGTCCGTGATGAAAATGGTTTTGGCGAATTTGAAGAAGAACAAATATCTTCCTGTCCAATGTGTGGGGGGTCATACCTGGCTCAAATGTAACTCGTAAGGAGAAGTCCATAAACTAATGTGCCAGAATAAAGTTCTTAATCTGATTACTTATGGATGTCAGATGAATAAGTATGATTCAGAAACAATTGCGGGAATCCTTCAGGATTATTCTTTAAGTGACGAATTGACCGAGGCTGATGTTGTGCTGATTAATACCTGTGCGGTGCGCCAACATGCAGAAGATAAAGTTTATTCCCTGTTAGGCAGACTCTCTAAAATTAAGGACATAAAACCTGATTTTAAAATAGGTGTGTGTGGTTGTGTTGCTCAACAACAGGGAAATAATCTCATAAGGAAATTTCCATCTGTTGACCTGGTAATTGGACCTGATAATCTTAATAGATTGCCTGATTTACTTGATAAAGTTTATAAAGGGGAAAAAATAGTCTTAACAGAACATCAACCATTACCAGACGATACTCTTCCCTCAAAACGAATGAACAAAATTAAGGCTTATGTGCCAATAACAATTGGATGTAATAATCGGTGTACTTATTGCGTTGTGCCTTATACAAGAGGAAATCTCCGCAGTAGACCTGCATATCAAATAATAGATGAAATAAAAAAACTGGTTGAATCAGGTTATCAAGAAATAACCGTCTTAGGTCAAAATGTAAATGACTATGGGATTGATTTTAGAGAAACAAAACTTAATTTCCGTGAATTATTAATAATGATTAGCAACATAAACAGTTTAAAGAGAATACGATTTATTACCTCTCACCCCAAAAATTTTAACTATGAATTAATTAATACCATCCCTCAACTCAAGAATGTCTGTGCGTATATTCACCTCCCTATTCAATCCGGCTCAGATAAAATCCTTAAGTTGATGAATCGAGGTTATTCCCTGAAATTCTATCAGCAACTTGTTGAATATCTAAGAGAAAAAGTTCCTGAAGTGAGTCTTACGACTGATTTAATTGTTGGTTTTCCTGGTGAAGAAGAGGAAGATTTTGAAAAAACACTAAAAGCCGTTGAAGAAATAAAATTTGATTCCGCATTTACCTTTAAATATTCTCCACGACCAAATACTGAATCGGCTTCCTTCCCAAACCAAATTCCAGAAGAGATTAAACAAAAGAGATTAGAAAAATTAATAGAATTAACCTCCAAAATCACAAAACAAAAAAATCAACAATTAGTTGGAAAAACAACGGAGATTTTAATTGAAGGCAAAAACCCACAAGACCCATCTTTTCTTATGGGAAGGACAAAAACAGATAAAGTAGTTTTCATCCCTTCCAATGGTAAATCTTTAATGGGTGAATTTGTTAATGTTAAACTCATAAGGTGTGGAACATTTAGTTTTAAAGGAGAGTTGATTAATTCATAGATTTCACAGATTTGTAAGCGTTCAGGTGGTGTAACAAAAGGAGATGTGGAGATTAAGGAGATAGGGAGATATTATTAAAAAAATTGAAATTAATAGAAACTAATAGAAATTTATGGAAATTTGTTGTTTTCCACAA
>JBFLYA010000293.1 GCA_040757115.1 bacterium
TCGAACTCTTGGGCCAGGTTTGCTTGACACCGTGAAGAGTGATAATTCACAATTCACAATTGACAATTCACCATTCACCATTATTAAGGAAATTTAGGGAAGAAATTGTGAATTGTGAATGGTGAATAGTTACTATTTTAATTAATAAAATTAGGGGAGGGATTAAATTATGAAAAGAGAATTAAGACTATGTATTAGTTTTTTGGTTTTATTTTTCACCTCTGTGTCCTGGGCGGCTAAATTTACAGATTCAGGACAACAATTAATTGGTTTAAATCAAACATCTATTGCCTGGGGGGATTATGATAAAGATAATGATTTAGATTTAGCCATCTGTGGCCGTAATGCCGATGGCCCTCAAACCCTTATTTACCAAAATGATAATGGAATATTAACCCACGATACAAAACAACAACTAATAGGTATTTCGTATGGGAAGATAGGTTGGACTGATTATGATTCAGATGGAGATTTAGACTTAAGCCTTGCCGGATATGATGCCTCTGTTTGCCCTACCTCTAAAATTTATACCAATGTCAATGGCACTCTTACCGAAGACCCAGAACAACATCCCGCTATTGGCTATGGCTCGATTGCCTGGGCAGATTCTGATAAGGATGGAAAACAGGATATTTATGCCCATGCTGGCCATGATTCTAATTGGAAACCCTACACCAAGATATTTAAAAAGAAAGAAGATGGAACTACTGAAGAGATAGTCCAAAATTTAATCAGCATGTATTATGGGTCGGTAGCCTGGGGAGACTATACCGGGGATGGCAGGTTAGATTTATTGGTTACAGGCTGGACACCTGAAGGCGGCATTATTAAAATATATAAAGATGTCAATGGAACTTTAGTTGAGGATATTGACCAAAAAGTTGAACCTGTTTTTCATTCATTTGCCGTCTGGGCTGATTATGATTTAGATGGCGATGTTGACTTATTTATTACAGGTCAGGGTAAGGAGAAACCTATCACTAAAGTATATCGTAATGATAATGGTATATTAATTGAGGATACTTCTCAAGAATTACCAGGCGTAAGTTTTTCTGCATTAGCACCTTGTGATTATGATAAAGATGGGGATTTAGACCTGATTTTATCTGGTGCGTTAGCAGATAAAACCACTATCACAAAACTCTTCTTGAATGACGCCGCTATTCCTATTCCCATTCACCACATAGAAATTTTATCACAACAGGAAATATTCAAAGGTGGTAAATTTACCACTGATAATACACTGGATTTATTGGCTAAAGCATATTCTCAAGAAAATAATTTAATCGGTGATGTCGTTGTCCATTGGCAAATTAATCCTGAATCAGGTATCTTTTCAAAGGAAAAGGGAGTTTCTACCGTGCTTGACTTAATTAAAGTTGGGACTGCCACGATAATTGCCTATGATAATCAAGGACATACCGCAACGGCAGAAATTAAGATTGATGCCGGTGAATTTGCCTTTTTGAAGATAGAGGATGAAAAAGGAAATGAAATTGGTACCCTTTCCTTGACCGCGGATGATGAATTAATAGTTTATGCGATGGGTTATGATAAAGGCACTAATACCTGCGGATTGGAATTAGTTCACTGGGAAATAATCGGTGATATTGGTAGTTTATCTACGACTTATGGCACTTCAACTATATTTTATCCAGGTAAAGGAGCCGTCGGGGAAGGCACGATAAAGATTTGGGATGATAAAGGACATACCTGCCTGACAGGGACAATTACAACATTACCCGGAATCACTAATTATGTGACGATAGAGGATATCTCTGGTAAAGAAATTGGGGATTTAGAGACCACGACTGATAAAAATCATCCACTTTTTGCTTACGGATATGATAAATGGGGAAATGATAAGGGGCCGGTAGAGGTTGTCTGGAGGATAACTGGTAATATTGGCACTTTATCTACGACTCAAGGAACAATGACTATTTTCGAACCATTGATTAACGAAAAAGGCACAATTACCATTATCGAACTATCATCAGGGTTGACAGATTCGACGGGTTTAATTACTGTCCTGGTTGGTAATGAACATTACTTAGTTATCGTAGATAAAGATAATCAGGCAGTTGAGAGTGTGATTGTGACCGCAGATGATAAATTAGAGATTTTTGCAAAAACCTTTGATGCCAAAAATCTGGAAATTGGTCTAAAAGAAGTAAAATGGACATTAATCGGGAATATTGGTAATCTATCTACGACTACGGGAACAGGTGTTATTTTAGACTTTACAACCGTAGGCACGGGCTGTGTGGTTGCCGAGTCTTCTTTATCAGATATGACGGAGGTAATTACCGTATTACCTGGCAGACTACATCATTTTGTCTTTAATACGATTGATGACCAGATAGTAGAGATACCTTTTGAAATTACCGTAACGGCTAAAGATGAAGATGGAAATACGGTTACAGGTTACAATGGCACATCTAATACCTTTGCTGATACTACAGAAACCATAGATTATGATAAGACGGTAAAATTTATTGATGGGGTGTTGAGTAATCATTCGGTAAATATCTCTCAAGCCTGTGGAAGTGTTACAATTGCTACTTACATTGATGAAAAACAAGGTGAAAGTAATAGATTTGCAGTCTTAGGTGGTTCAATTGCTGGAAATATAACAGATGAGTATGGTAAGAAACTGGCTAACATATTGATTGAGACATACCTTAAATTACAAAATGGAACACCTACTTTGAAAGGAAGCACCACGACTTTGCCAGACGGCTCTTATTTAGTTGCCGGATTACCACCTGGCACTTATGAAGTCAGGGCTATCCCACCAAAGGGTTATCAATCTCCAACACCACAAATAGTCGAGGTAACTGTTGTTCTTGTTAAAGGCAGACCGTTAATTATGGCAATGAATCAAGTGAATTTTATATTAATTGCGGCGGCTGAGACTACACTTGCAAACGCCTATGTCTATCCAAATCCATGTAAGGTAAGCCAACATACAGAAAAGATGACTTTTAAGGAATTAACCCGCCATTTGACGATTAAGATATTTACTATCGCTGGAGAATTAGTCGTCACTTTAGAGAAAAATAATGATTATGATTATCAAGAATGGTACTTAAAGAATGAAGATGGAAAAGTAGTTGCCAGCGGAATTTATATCTATCTAATTCGTGATGCGCAGACAGGTGAAACCAAGACAGGTAAGTTAGGTATAATAAAATAAGGGTTATATACAAATAAAAATGAGCATCTAACTTTAGTAAAAGGGAGGGGGGAAAGATGCAGTTTTTAGACCCACTTGATTCTATCCTTGGGCAGCGGTCTAAGGTCAGAATTTTACGCTTTCTATTTGAAAAACCGGGTGATTTAACCGGTCGGGAAATTTCAAGAAAAGTTGGTTTATCCCACTTAAAAACTCACCAGGCCCTTCGTGAACTTTCACTCCATGGTATTACTGTCCCCAAAACTATTGGTCGGGCAATTTTATATAAACTTAATGAAGAAAATATGTTTGCTCGAGATATCTTAAGAACATTATTCAGGTCAGAAAAAGAATTAGTCTTAAAACTAACTGAAATATTGACAAATAGACTTCGGGTATTTGTAGAATCAATAGTTTTATATGGCAATATTCTGCACAATGGACAGGAATCAGATTCCAGTATTGACCTTTTGTTGGTGATTCGTGATGATATGAATCTAAGGGCAGTTGAGCAAGCGCTGGAATATACACAAGAGGAAGTCAGAAGAGCCTTTGGAAATTCCCTCAGTGTAAAAATATGGTTTATTAATGAACTTCGTGCCAAATATACTGAACAAGATGAATTTGCACTCCAGATATTAAAGATAGGAAAACTTATTTACGGTCGGGAATTAATTGATGTTATCCGAAGTGAAAAATGGAGTTAATTAAACAGCAGAAAAAACTGTTGACAAAAGATTATGTTTGTGTTAAAATTTTACTAATCGGGAGTTTTATACTCGATGTTCAAGTTTTTTAAAGGTATAAAGATTTAACCGCAAAGAGCGCAAAGGAAGGTTTCGCAAAGGACGCAAAGAAAGAAAAACAGGTCTATAAACGAAAACGAACTTTCAAATATTGTTAATTGCTTATAAATTTCAATGTATTAAGACTCAAGGAAGGAATTAAAAGGGTGATGAACAACCTATAATCTTTGCGTTCTTTGCGGTTGATTTCTTTGCGTTCTTTGCGGTTGATTTCTTTGCGTTCTTTGCGGTTAAAAAAGGATAAACCACTTAATCTTAAAAAAACTTGAATATCGAGTTATACAAAGGTGTCTATCAAAGCAGACACCTTTTATT
>JBFLYA010000294.1 GCA_040757115.1 bacterium
GGGATAATTGCCCAATATAAAGATTTTTTACCTGTGAGGGATAAAACCCCAATAATTACTTTAAAAGAAGGTAATACCCCTTTAATTGAGGCTAAAAATTTAAGTGAGGCAATTGGTGGAAATCTCAAGATTTATTTAAAATATGAGGGACTAAATCCAACGGGTTCTTTTAAAGATAGAGGTATGACCCTGGCTATTTCCAGGGCAGTCGAAGAAGGTTCCAAGGCAGTAATGTGTGCTTCAACAGGAAATACTTCTGCCTCAGCGGCCTGCTATGCCGCTCTGGCAAAAATAGATTGTGTGGTATTAATTCCTGAAGGGGCAATTGCCTTAGGGAAACTCGCTCAAGCCTTAATGCATGGTGCAAAAGTCCTGGCTGTTCAGGGAAATTTTGATGATGCCTTAAATTTAGTCCGCGAAATCACCGCTAAATATCCAGTTACATTAGTCAATTCCATTAATCCTTATCGGATAGAAGGGCAAAAAACAGGTGCTTTTGAAATAGTGGATGTTTTGGGTAAAGCCCCTGATTATCACGCCATTCCAGTTGGTAATGCGGGGAATATCACTGCCTATTGGAAGGGCTATAAAGAATATAAACAAGCAGGTAAAGTAGCCTCTTTACCCAAAATGCTTGGTTTTCAAGCCGCTGGGGCAGCACCAATCGTCGAAGGCAGAGTAATTGAAAATCCACAAACGATTGCTACCGCTATAAAAATTGGTAATCCTGCCAGTTGGAAACAGGCATCTGCCGCCAGGGATGAATCCGGCGGAATAATTGATAAGGTAACAGATGAAGAAATTATTGAGGCGTATAAAATGCTTGCCTCTTTAGAAGGAGTCTTTGTCGAACCAGCATCAGCCGCATCTGTGGCTGGTGTAATTAAACTAAATAAACAAAACTATTTTAACCGATTATCAACTATTGTCTGTATCTTGACCGGACATGGACTAAAAGACCCTGATAGAGCAATTAAAGTTGCTCCTCAACCCACTGTAGTGCCAGCAAAGTTAGAAAAGATAGTAGAACTTTTGGGGTATTAAAATGGTAGAATCACGATTTATAAGGTTAATCCAAACATTAAATCAGGAAAAGGTTAAGTATGCAATTACAGGTGGTGTGGCAGTAGGACTTTGGGGATTTCTTCGAGCAACGAAAGATATAGATTTGATTTTAGACTTCTCCAAACCAAATATTAAAAAATTAATTAAGGCAATATCTGTTTTAGGACTCAAACCTTATGTCCCGGAAAATCCAATAGGTTTAGCGGATAAAAATAAAAGAGATTTCTGGATGCAAGAAAAAAATGCGAAGGTATTTTCTTTCATACATCCGAATGATATGTTCTTTAGAGTTGATATTATGCTTAATATAGAATTAAAAGATGTAATTGTGAATTGGAAAGAGGATAAGGATATAAAAATACCTGTTGTTGGACTTAATGATTTATTTCTTCAAAAACTTCAGGCAAAAAGATTTCAGGATATGCAAGATATAACACAACTTAGTATTATCCATCCACAGATTATAAAAATTTTGGAGCAATTATGAATATTGAGGACTTATTAAAGGAAAAGTTTAAAGAACTTTATTTATTAAGAGAAGAAATTTCTTCATTACCACCGGCGATAGCTGTGAAAAGAATATTAGAATATGGAAAAGTTGAAGAATTTGATGGTGAGGAGGAACTACTACGAAAGCAAGCACAAAATATTAAACCAACAGAGGTATTACAGTGGTTTGATGAAATGCTATCTCTACAAAATATTTAGAGGTGCCTTATGAAATATATCCTTTTAGTTGGCGATGGGATGGCAGATTATCCCATTCCAGAATTAGGGGAAAAAACACCTCTGGAAGTCGCTAATATTCCAAATTTAAACTACTTAGCCCAAAATGGTGTCGTGGGACTGATTAAAACTATTCCGGAGGGGATGCCACCAGGAAGTGATGTTGCCATTTTGTCTGTATTAGGCTATAATCCAGAGAAATATTACCTCGGCCGAGCGCCTATTGAAGCCGCAAGTATGGGAATTGAATTAAAAGAAGATGAAATTGCTTTTAGATGTAATCTTGTAACAATAGAAGAGGAAATACTAAAAGATTATAGTGCAGGACATATTTCAACCAGCGAAGCAAAACAGATAATTGAGTTTTTAAATGAAAAACTTGGTAGTGAGCAGGTCAAATTCTACCCCGGGGTTAGCTATCGCCATCTAATGGTATTAAAGGAAGATGCAAGATGCAAGATGCAAAATGTCCGATTAACCTGCACGCCACCTCATGACATTACTGGAAAACCCTATGATTCTTATCTCCCAACAGGTGAAGGAGCAGAGGTTATTCGTGAATTAATGTTTGCCTCGCAAGGATTTTTAGAAAATCATCCGGTTAATCAAAATAGACTTAAAGAAAATAAAAATCCAGCGAATATGGTCTGGCTATGGGGACAGGGGAAATCTTCAAAAATGCCTACACTTGAACAAAAATTTGGGCTCAGCGGTGCAGTTATTGCCGCAGTTGATTTGGTTAAAGGGCTTGGGAAATGTGCAGGATTAGAGATAATTGATGTTCCTGGAGCAACGGGTTATCTTGATACAAATTTTATTGGCAAGGCTGAATATGCCTTAGCCGCACTAAAGAATAAGGATTTTGTATTTGTCCATGTCGAGGCTCCAGATGAAGCCGGTCATAACGGTGACCTACAAGCCAAGATTAAGGCAATTGAAGATTTTGATTCAAAAGTAGTCGGCACGATTATTAATGGTCTGCCGGGGATAAAAGATGAAGTGAGAATTTGTGCCCTATGCGACCACCCAACCCCAATTTCACTTAAAACCCATTCCGCGGATAATGTCCCATTTATACTTTATGGACATAAAATAGAACCAGATGAAATATTAGAATATAATGAACGCTCAGCAAAAAATACCTTAATTAATTTTCAAGAGGGGCATACTTTAATAAATTACTTTATTATGGGTTAATAATAAACCTGCAGGTATCAGCCTGTATCTTGCATCCTGCATCCCCTGACTACTGATCTTATCCTTACCCACAAGCTTTAGTGGACACCGTGAAGCGTGAGAAGAAAGGGGTTTTAATAATTGACAATTGACAATTCACCATTCACCATTATTAAGGAAATTTAGGGAAAAAATGGTGAATGGTAAATTGTGAATGGTGAATGAATGCATAGTTAATAACATTGTCCAGTAAAAGATGTGGGTAAGGATAAGGACTACTGATACCTGAGGGTTGAACATTTACTAAGATGTTAATTTTAGGCATTGAAACTTCGTGTGATGAAACTGCCTGTGCAGTGGTTGAAAATGGGCAAAGGATTTTCTCTAATATAGTTGCTTCACAAGTAGATATTCACAAAAGATTTAGTGGTGTTGTTCCAGAACTTGCCTCAAGGAAACATATTGAATTAATCAATGTTGTTGTGGAGTCTGCGATAAATGAGGCAAAGGTAAATCTATCTGAAATCGATGCTTGTGCAGTTACTTATGGTCCTGGATTAGTTGGTTCTTTACTCATCGGCTTATCTTTTGCCAAAGCACTTGCCTATTCACAAAATATACCACTTATTGGAATAAATCATTTAGAGGGACATATCTATGCGACATATTTAGAAAATCCACAACTTTCATTACCGGCAATCGCCCTCATTGTCTCTGGTGGTCATACGGAATTAGTTCAGGTTGATGAATGGGGGAAATATAAATTATTAGGCAGGACGATAGATGATGCCGTTGGCGAGGCATTTGATAAAGCGGCTAAATTACTTGATTTAGGATACCCCGGCGGCCCTATCATTAATGCCTTCTCAAAACAAGGTAAGCCAGATGCAATTAAATTCCCACGCCCATTATGGCGAAAAAAAGGCTTTGATTTCAGTTTAAGTGGTTTAAAAACATCTTTAATTCATTTTCTAAAAGCTCAGACGCCAGCTAATATCGAAGATATTACTGCCAGTTTTCAGGAGGCAATAGTAGATGTATTGGTTGATAAAACAATTACTGCCGCAAATGATATAAAAAATATTATCTTATGTGGAGGTGTAGCCGCTAATAGCCGACTTAAAGAAAGATTAACCACAGAATCTAAAACCAAAGGAATAACCGTTTATTATCCTTCGCCTAAATTCTGTACAGACAATGCGGCGATGATTGCTGGATTAGGTTATGTAAAATATCTTCAGCGGAAATTTGCCCCATTATCATTAAATGCAAACCCAAATCTAAAGTTGGGCATTGAATAAGC
>JBFLYA010000295.1 GCA_040757115.1 bacterium
CTCCGCTCTCCTGCAATCTCTAATCTCCCGTTTATAGTTTATCCTTGTTTACCTCATCTTGTTACCCAACTTGTGGGTAAGGATTAGACCCCCGCCAGCGGGGGACAACGGCCAATCAATCACTTGAGTAGCGACAGAGCACTAGCCCCTTCGTTCGATTTTGCAAAGATTTTTTTAGACAAGAAAAGATTTTTCTTGACAAAGTTATAATTTTATAGTATAATTTCCCATAAAGGAATTCAGGGATATGCGTAAAAAACCATTTGCAACAACATTAATCGAAGGACTAATTGAAAAGGTTACTAATTTTGCAAGAAAAACTGGTATTGATAAACGCGTAATTATCGGGGCATCATTACATCATTTTTTCTCACAATCTGCAGAAACACAAAGGGAAATAATAGAACAATATTTAGAGGCGGAGAATAATGAGAAAATATGATAGGTAATCAGGAATCGGTGAAGGTGTAACAAGCAATTGATGTTGTCTCTTCACCGATAACCGATAACCTAAAAAATGGGAGGGATAAAAAAATGAATAAAACCGGGAGGATATTGTCAGGGATATTTATAGTCTCAATAATTGGACTATGTGCGGACAATGTTTTTGCCCAAAATCTTCCTCTGCCTATTCCTAAAATAAATATAGGGATTGAAGAGGCAAGAAAACCCACAGATGTCGCTTTAGCCCTTCAGATACTCTTTCTTTTAACAATTTTAACCTTAGTGCCAAGTATCATAATGATGATGACCTCGTTTATTCGAGTAGTGATAGTCCTTTCTTTCGTCAAACAGGCTTTAGCCACACAACAGGCACCTCCACAACAAGTAATTACCGGATTAGCTCTATTTCTAACCTTTTTTATTATGGCACCGACATTGACTAAAGTAAATAATACTGCCCTTCAGCCATATTTATCCGGGAAAATGACCCCTACCCAGGCAATAGAAAAGGGCAGTATTCCCTTTCGTGAATTTATGTTTAAACAAACCCGTGACAGGGATATAGATTTATTTTTAGGAATGAGTAAATTACCAAGACCTAAAACGCAGAAAGATGTGCCAACCTATGTTTTGATACCAGCATTTATGACGAGTGAATTAACCTATGCCTTTCAAATGGGAATTGCCCTTTTTATCCCATTTTTAGTCATTGATATGATTGTTGCCAGTGTCTTAATGTCTATGGGAATGATTATGTTACCACCAGTGATGATTTCTCTGCCCTTTAAAATACTTTTATTTGTAATGGTCGATGGCTGGAATCTTTTGGTCAGGTCACTGGTATTAAGTTTTCATTAGAGTTGAGGTGAAATAATGAGCGAGGAAATGGTGATTAAATTAGTTCAAGAGGCGCTATTCTATATGTTATTAATTTCGGCGCCAATGTTAGGGGTAAGTCTAATTGTAGGATTAATCGTGAGCATATTCCAAACCGCCACCGCTATTCAGGAAATGACATTGACCTTTGTCCCAAAGATAATTGCTACACTTTTGACGATTTCTATCTTTGGATTGTGGATGTTAAAAACTTTAGTTGAATACACCACGCGATTAATAATGATGATTCCTGATTTGGTGGGATGAATAATGAACTGTTGATTTTATATTCAGCAACGGCATAATTTAAGATTTTTAATAGTCAGTCTATAGCCGAGAAAGGATTTTAATACTTGACAATTCACCATTCACCATTTATCAATTCAGCATACGGACGATAGGGAAAAAATTGTGAATTATGAATTATGAATGAATGCATAGTTAATAACATTATCCAGTATAAATCCATTACTCTAATACCTTGAAGGTAAAATATGGAATTATTTGTGACTGAGTTTCAAAAGTTTTTTTTAGTCTTAGCCCGAATTTCCGGGATATTTGTAATGGCACCTTTTTGGGGTAGTGTGAATATCCTGCCACGGATAAAAGCGGGCTTAGCCCTGTTTATCTCTTTGACTATGTTTGGAATAGTCAGAAACCATATTAACCTTGTCCCAAATGATTTATTGACATATAGTTTGTTGGTTTTCAGTGAAGTTGCCGTTGGTTTAATTATTGGGTTTATGGCGACATTGGTCATTTCTGCATTCCAAATATCCGGCGAGCTATATAGTGTGCCAATGGGATTTGGTATTGTCAATACGATTGACCCATTATCACAAATAGAACAACCTATTATCGGCCAGATTATAGGATTATTTGCACTATTGATTTTTTTATGCTTTGGTGGACACTTGATGATGCTCATTACCATTTGCAAAAGTTACGAGATAGTGCCCGTATTGAAATTAGATGATTGTAGTATGATTGTAAAAACGATTATCACCACCTTTGCCGGTATGTTTTTAACCGCAGTGAAGATTAGTATGCCGGTTATGGGGGTGGTATTTTTGGCTACTCTGGCAATGGGATTGTTGTCTAAAGCATCCCCAATGATGAATATTATGGTTTTAGGTTGGGCGGTTACCATTGTGGTAGGAATATTAAGTTTAATCTTTCTATTTCCGTTATTATCTACCGTCGCCGTTAATTTATTTGAGCAATTATTCGCGGATATTGATAACCTTTTAATAAATTTGGGGAAACGCTCATGAGCCTGCGGCTCACAAAGGGGGATGAAAATAATGGGTAACTATTCACCACGAAGGGTACGGAGAGCACGAAGTGAAATTTGATGAATTATCGAATAGAGTCATTGGATGCGCTATAGCGGTGCATCGAACTCTTGGGCCAGGTTTGCTTGACACCGTGAAGAGTGATAATTCACAATTCACAATTGACAATTCACCATTCACCATTATTAAGGAAATTTAGGGAAGAAATTGTGAATTGTGAATGGTGAATTGTGAATGGTGAATAGTTACAATAATGGAAGAACAACCCCCTACCCCCCTTTATTAAGGGGGAATATCTGTTCTACACCAGAGGATACGAGTCTGTGGATACTATACTAATTCACTAATCTCTAATTCAGTAATTCGCTATTTTCAGGGGAAAACAATGTTAAATAAACAAAAAAATAGGTTTTTTCTTATCAATTTGTTTTTCGAAGTTCAAGAAAAGGATTTTGACTTACAATTATTTGCCACGGCTGAAGATGAAGGCAGAACTGAAGAACCAACTCAGCGGAAAATCCAGCGTGCCCGACTTAGAGGACAGGTTGCCAAAAGTCGTGAACTCACTTCTGCAGGAATAGCCTTAGTTACCATCCTGGTTTTCCCGCTTATTGGTTATTTTATGTTTATTCAACTACTTAAATTTATGCATATGTCTTTTTCTCAACTCCATACAGCTCCAATTAGTTTTAGTAATTTTACACAATTACTTAATTTTAATATTACTACTTTTTTCAAAATAGCCATTCCGTTTCTGCTCCTCGCATTAGTTACTGGATTAGTTTTTGAAATAATGCAGGCTGGAGTCTATTTTTCACCCATAGCGTTAATGCCTGATTTTATAAGATTAAAACCAAATTTTAGCCGTGTCTTTAGCCGATTTATTCCATCTAAAATGGCATTAATCGAATATGGAAAAACATTCTTTAAATTAGCCGTAATTACTATATTTACATATCAAGTTATTAAAAACAGTTATAATGATATACTTTTATTACCAGAAGCAGATGTAGTCGAAGGATTCTTTTTGATTGCTAATTTAGCGTATAAAATTGTTCTCTGGGTAGCCATATTTTTATTACTGATGAGTTTATTCGATTATCTTCATCAGCGCCACGAATTCAGACAGAATTTAATGATGTCAAAACATGAATTAAGAGATGAATGGAAGCAATTAGAGGGTGACCCGTTAATGCGTGCCAGAGTTAGAGAAAGAATGAGACAAATGGCAACACGAAGAATGATGGCTGAAGTCCCCAAAGCAGATGTAATTATTACTAATCCTATCCATTTAGCCATTGCCATTAAATATGATTCTGCCTTTATGCGTGCACCAACGGTCGTGGCAAAAGGAAGAGATTTAATTGCTGAAAAAATTGTTGAAATAGCACGAGGTTATGAAGTCGCTATTGTTGAAAATAAACCTTTAGCCGAAACATTATTTGAAACAGTAGAAATCGGGACAGAAGTGCCGTTAGAACTTTATCGTGCCGTCGCAGAAATATTAGCCTATGTCTATCAATTAAGGCAGAAAAAACGCGCCGCTTAAGTCGGGTAATTGGAGGACAGTATGGAGTCTGTCAACAATAGTTATTTACAATACTGTAAACAATATCTATGGTAAATATCTAATA
>JBFLYA010000296.1 GCA_040757115.1 bacterium
TAATAATTAATTTTTTAATTTTATTTTCAACCCCCACCCCCCAATCTTGGGGGCTTTAATAAGGAATTAGGATTGTGGCATTCAAAATGACCAACAATATATATTATACGAGGACGATGAAAATAGTGGTAGGAGATAAGCGTGAGGAGTGGTGTTTTCTTTACTTTCTACTCTCTACTTTCTACTCTCTACTTCCTATTTTCAGGAGAAATGGTTACAATAATCACTGGGGCTGGTATCCTCCTCATCCCGCTGTAAACTTATTTTATGTCACCTTTTTAATGACTATGGCTGAGTTTTTTCCACCAAATCCAAATGAGTTTGAAAAAGCGACATTAACTACCTTTTCTCGTCCTTTATTTGGCACATAATCCAGGTCACAAGTTGGGTCAGGGGTTTCATAGTTGATTGTTGGTGGAATAAAACTTTTATCAATAGCTAAGGCACAGACGATTAATTCTACTGCACCGGTAGCACCAATAGAGTGCCCAAGCATAGATTTCGTTGAACTGATTGGAATATGATAGGCATAATCACCAAAAGCCTGTTTGATGACTAATGTTTCCGTGCGGTCACCCA
Source organism: bacterium (assembly GCA_040757115.1). Classification (NCBI taxonomy): domain Bacteria; species bacterium. The sequence goes on from JBFLYA010000296.1 coordinate 580, forward strand.
GTGGTGTAGAGCTACCATGGGGATTGATATAATTTACCTCTTGCGGGGATATATTGGCTGATTGTAGGGCTAATTTAAAAGCACGAGCCGCCTCTTTACCATCAGGTGCCGGGGCACACATATGATAGGCATCATTTGTTGTGGCAAAACTAACAATTTCGGCATAGATATGAGCCCCGCGAGTTTTGGCATGTTCAATCTCTTCTAAAATAACCACGCCTGCTCCTTCACCTATGACAAATCCATCCCGATTGGCATCAAAAGGTCTTGATGCTTTTTGTGGCTCATCATTTCTAAGTGATAAGGCATTCATGGCATAAAATGAGGTTATGACCACCGGTCGTATAGGTGCCTCTGCACCACCAGCCACTACAACATCCACCTCTCCATTACGAATAGCATTAAATCCATAACCAATGGCATCTGTGCCTGCTGGACAACCGCTGGCAATAGTTAGACTTGCACCTTTTAACCCGAGTTCTAAGGAAACCATAGAAGAAAGTGCCCCGGAGAAGGCAATTATAGATAAAAACGGACTTATCTTCTCGGGTCCTTCTTGAATGAAACTTATTATCTGTTCTTCAGCAAAGGCTAATCCACCCACACCTGCACCGATAATGACATCAATTCGCTCTTTATCTTCTTTAGTTAAATCTATTTGGGCATCTTCGAGGGCAAGTTTAGCCGCACCAACAGCAAATTGTGTTTCACGGTCAGTCCGCTTTAAACTCTTTTTATCCATATATTTTGCAGGGTCAAAATCCTTTATCTCAGCGGCTATCTTTACCGGTACTGATGAAGCATCAAATAAGGTTATACGACTTATCCCCGGAGTTCCTTGACAAAGGGCAGTCCAGAAATCTTTCTTTCCAAAACCAATAGGTGTAATCACGCCAATGCCTGTAATAACACATCTGCGCGGAATTCTTATTGCCTCCTTCTCGACTATGGAAAAAGGAATGATTTTCTCACCACCCCTACTTTTTGCCGTATAAAGTGCCTGTTTTACCTTATCTATTAATTCCTTTGAGTTAGAAATTTTATCCCCAAAAGTCGCAATTCCACAACTAATTGTCAAAAGAATATTTAATCCCTCTTTCTGGCAAAAGTGGTGATTATTAATTTCTGTCTGAATCCGTTGGGCTAATATCTTAGCGTTATCTTCTTTTGTCTCGGTTAAAATAAGGATAAACTCATCCTCCTCAGCCCTGATTAACACATCTTCTTTTCGAGTATAACTTAACAAAATCTCTGCTGTCTCCTTTAGAATAGAATCACCTGCGGCGTAGCCATATAGGTCATTGAGTCTTCTAAAGTTATCAATATTAAATATAATCACGGATAGAGGTCTATTCTTCCGGGTTGCCAGACTTATCTCCTCATCTAATCTTTCATTCAAATAAATGCGATTATGTAAACCAGTTAATTCATCCACATGGATTAACTTTTCCTTTTCTTTCAACAAATTGGTTATACTTTCTGCCTTTTCAGTAAGGAGATAATGTTCAATAACGGATTCTTTTAATGGTTCAATTAACATCCGTATCATTCTACCAAAGGTATTAAATTCAGTTTGTGAAATTTTTTTAATCTTTTTAAGGGCATCTATTGCCTTTTGTGGATTGATGTTTAACTCCTGGAGGTAATTGATATATTTGGCTTCATCTATATCATCAGACAGGATTCTGCCACCAACAATTGCGGCAACAGGTTTTTGATAGATGATAATTGGGAGGGCAAAATTAGTTAAGCCAGTATGACATTTAAAGATAGTCCATCCCTCTCTTAATGCCCCTTCCCAGAAACAGCCTTCAAGGTAAGAAAAGATACATTTCTGATAGCCGGGTTTTGAATCTAAGATAACCTGGCAAAAAGGGGAAGTATATTGTCTTTCAAGGGTATTTTTACCATCTACACCGATAATCTGAATTCCCGAGCCAATGGTTTTCTCACAAATATCTTGCACCTTTTCCCATTGATTAAACAGGTTTAATAATTTCCATAAATTGGTTTGTAAATCTTCTTGTTCCATTTTTAGCTACACTTCCCTTGTAAGTATTCAGCCCCCAAGGCACTAAAGTCTGCTCCCTTATTCATTAAACCTTTTTATCTGATAGCCTTCTAATCTCAGTTAGAAATGATTTTACTACATCCGGAGCATTAGCCCTTAGACTCTGGTCAAGAATATCAAGTTTATAAACCCCATCTATATAGGTTTTAGTTATTGCCTCAACCCTATCCTGAATCAAGTCAAATTTACCCTTAATAATATCGCTACACTTAAACATAGATTCTTTGTCGTATTTAAGGACAGTTGCCAGGTCAAATATATCTCTTACTTTAAGGCTTTCGGGTCTGTAAAACATCTTTTTAAGCACAATCTCAACAGGAACATCTATTCTTACTGCAATTCCATCAATATCCATTGCTAAAGGCTTAATACCTGTTAGATTGGGAGCGACTATAAAGTCTATTTCACTCTCTTTGAACTTTAACTTAAGGTAATTAGACTGTTCATCATAATCAGAGACATATTTTTCCACTTTATCGTTAAGTCTTGGTGTCAAAAGGGTAATAAACTGGGCGTTGTTAAAAAAGATATCAATATCTCTGCTTAACCTATGTTTGTAATGAAGCATTAAAGCCGTTCCCCCGCCCAATGTCCACTCAGAAATGCTTGCAGATTGAAGAAAAAACTCTGCAAGTTTTAATATCTCCTTCCAGTCTTTTGGTTCTTCAATCAACATTAAATATTTCCTCAAGATTCCTATTAGTATATAGCGGTTGGATGTATTTAAAATAATAAGACTTAAGTATTTCCATAGAAATTCCATTCTGGTTACAGAATCTACAGACTACCGAAGGAGATACTTCAGTAAAAAAACTGTAGATGTGCTGGTCATATTTAGTCGGGAATTCACACTTTTTCAGTAGTTCAACCAGAGTTGATTCTCTAAGAGAATATTTCATCGGTGCATTTATGGTTGTAAAAACACTCACCATCTTTTCCATCCTTGAATGGTTATCTGGCTTCAACCCTATTTTTAATTGCCTTCAGTGTCTCATCCGCCATCTTATAAACAATTTTAGCCACGATGAATTTACCAATAATAGGTCCGATTAGAGGTATTTTTTTATACTCAAAATTATGGATTAAGGTAATTTTAGTGGTGTTACCTACTTCTTCAAATAACCATTCTATCTTCATTCCGCGAATAGGACCTGCAAGTTGTTCAGCGGTGATAGATTTATTTTTCTCTAATTTAACTAAAGACCGCCAGGTGATTTCTTTACCGCCAGCCATACCCAACCGCTCTATTATCATATTATCGGCATTTTTCTCAATAATCTTTACCTTTTTGTAGGTCGGGATAAATTCTGGGTAGCGTTCAAAATCCGTAGCTATTTCAAAAACTTTATCAATATTTTTATTGATAATGATGGTATTTTTTGTCTGAATCATAAAAATCTCACTCCTATTGAACTGCAATAACGATGTGTCGTTTATCAGGAATAGATATAGATACTTCTTTCTCCTGAAAATAGCGAATTAGTGAATTAGAGATTAGCGAATTAGTATAGTATCCACAGACTCGTATCCTCTGGTTTAGAACACATATTCCCCCTTAATAAAGGGGGTTAGGGGGTTGTCCTTCTCCCAT
>JBFLYA010000297.1 GCA_040757115.1 bacterium
AAAGAATAACTAAAAACTCAATTCTCAGAGCTTATATTGATGTTTTAAGCAGTGTCGAGATAGATAAGTCAGAAATACGAGATGAGGCAGAATTGTTACGCAGGTTAAAAAGCAAATTGCAAGTGGTGACTTAAAAGATAAAGATTTAGAGTAACCGTTCAGGTGGTAATTTACCGCAGAGACGCAGAGGAACAGAGAAGATATGGAAATAAATCAGATAACAGAAAAGATTATTGGTGCAGCCATTGAAATACATAGGACCTGCTTGCCGAATGTTCAGCAGGCAAGCCAGATTTGTTAATCCATCCTCGTCCATAAATTTTAATTTTCTTCTCTGCGTCTCTGTGTCTCTGCGGTGAACGGTTACGATATTTTTAAAAAATTCTCGGTCAGCCTCTTGACAAAATTAGAATTTTATGGTAAAGTTAATAAATACTTAATTAAAAAAATGTAATTATTTACCCATGTGAAGTAAAACAGTAGGTTCAAGGAACAAGGGAGTTTATTTTTTTACCTTACTCCTTCAACCTAACAACCATTGCCAATAGTGACAAAAACTCAAGTAGCCTTTAGCTACTTTTAGATATTGTCCGTAAAAGGGGGGCTGTGTTAAAAAACTACCCAAAAAAAGTTAGAGAATAAGGGATAAAAGAATGGACCAATCCCAAACAGCAGTTAAAAAAAAGAAAAAAGAGGATTTAGAAATAGAAATAAGCCCGGATGGGATGAAGGCAACTTTACAAGTTAATTCCTTTGGTGAAAACGGGGCTTTATTAGATATGAATGTGATTATGCATAAATTGTGGAATAACGGCGTAGTTTATGGGATAAAGGGTGAAGTTGTCTCACAAATCATCAAAGAGAAAATAATCGGTGAACCCATTCTAATTGCAGAAGGCACACCACCAATAGAAGGCAAAGATGCAGTAATTGAACATAGATTTACAAAGAGTTTAAAGCCAAGATTGTTAACCGATCTGGCTGACCGAGTAGATTATCGGGATTTAGGACTAATAGAAAATGTAAGAAAAGGGGAAATTTTAGCCACTAAACATCCCTCGATAAAAGGAACTCCAGGAAAAACAGTTACGGGTAAAGATGTCCCGGCACACGATGGAAGTGATATGCCATTACCCGCTGGACAAAATACCGAAATTAGAGATAATGGTTATACCCTTATTTCTACCGCTAAAGGTTATGTGGTCTGGAAAGATGCAAAGATAGGTGTAGAAACAATATACCGACTTAAAGGTGATGTGAATATGAATGTGGGAAATATTCACTTCATCGGGACGGTAGAGATTGATGGTGATGTCCGCGAGGGATTTAGAGTTATATCAGAAGAAAATGTGATTATTAATGGTGGAGTAGATAATGCCACTATCCGTGCAGAGAAAGATATTGAAGTTAAATATGGAATTCGTGGCAAAAGAAGTTATATCTATTCAAAAGGCAATCTGACTTGTAAGTTCATTGAAAATGCGACAGTAGAAGTAAAAGGAGATGTTACTGTCACAGATTCTATTATCCATAGTCATGTGGATGCGGGCGGAAATGTTATCGTTCTCGAAGGGAAAAAAGGAACTATTATCGGAGGTAGAATCCGTGCTGGCAAAGAAGTAAATGCTAAAAATATTGGCTCGATTTCAGAACCCCTGACAGAAATCGAAGTGGGAATAGACCCAGCTCTAAGACAAGAAATGACCGCCTTAGAAGAAATGATAAAAATTGAACAGGACCAATTGAAAGAAACAAGATTGAAATATAATATATTAGCGGCTCAAGGAAGAAAAGAAGAAGCGGTTAGTTGTCTGAAAGAATGTAAAGAAGTTGAAGAAAGCCTGAAAAAGGGTATTGAGGCATTAAATCAGATTAAGAAACATATTGCGGATAACCCGGGGGGAAAAGTAGCGGTAATTGAGCGAATAAATCCAAATGTGAAACTTGTTATTCGGACAAAAGCACTTTTATTAAAAACAGATTATAAAAAGGTTTCCTTTGTAGAAAAATTTGGCGAAATAGAACAGCAAGATTATGAAGAACCAGTAAGTAGAGCCAAGATAACTGAAGGGAAAAAACCTGAATCATGGGAAAGAGAAATAGGGAGAATACCCTCATCATAAAAGGAAAGGTGGTGATTAAGTGCCGGTAAGAATAAGATTAACCAGAACTGGTGCAAAAAAGGCTCCAGCATATAGAATTGTAGTGTGTGACTCAAGATGCCCTCGAGATGGTGAATCACTCGAAATCATTGGACACTATCATCCAATACTCAAGGATAAACCATTAGTCGTCAATGAAGAACGGGCATTAGATTGGTTAAGCAAAGGTGCTCAACCAAGTCTAACTGTGCAAAGACTATTTAAGCAAATGGGTGTGATGTGCAAATTTCATGAGACAAAAACTAAATCTAAAAAGAAATTGGAGGGATGAATAAAATGAAAGAGCTAGTCGAGTATATCGTTAAATCATTAGTGGATAAACCAGAAGAGGTTAAGGTTAACGAAGTAAAAAGCGAAAAAACAATTATTTTGGAGCTGAAAGTAGCTCAGCAGGACATTGGTAAGGTCATTGGGAAACAAGGAAGAATCATTAAAGCCATCCGAATAGTAATTAATGCGGCCGCGGCTAAGACTATGACAAGGGCAGTGTTAGAGATTCTGGAATAAGGTAGAAAGGTTCAAATTGAAAATTGATATTCTGACACTATTCCCGGAGTTTTTTGATAGTCCATTAAAAACAAGTATCATCCAGCGAGCACAAACTCAAGGGTTAGTAAAAATTGATTTACATAACCCGAGAGATTTTGTTGATGATAAACACCTAACTGTAGATGATACCCCTTATGGAGGCGGACCGGGAATGGTCATTAAAGCAGAACCAGTCTTTAAAACAGTTGAGTCATTAGCACCAGGGTTAGTTGTTCTTCTTACACCACAGGGGAAGGTATTTAATCAGGAAATAGCAAAAACTCTGTCTGCAGAAAACCATTTAATATTCATCTGTGGACATTATGAAGGTGTAGATGAGAGAATAGTTGAGAAGATAGTTGATTTAGAGATATCGATTGGAGATTACATTCTGACCGGGGGTGAGATACCTTGTTTGGTGATAATTGATGCTATCATCAGACTTATTCCAGGTGTTCTGGGAAATCTTGAGTCTTTAAACTCGGATTCCTTTGCTTGCCAACTTTTAGCTCACCCCCAGTACACTCGCCCACAAAACTTTAGGGGATTGAAAGTCCCTGAAGTGTTACTTTCGGGTAATCATGAAAAAATCAGGCTCTGGCGAAAAAAACAGGCTTTATTAAAAACATTAACTAAAAGACCTGACCTTTTAGAAAAAGCAATATTATCAGTAGAGGATAAAAAGTTACTACAACAGATACAAGGAAGTAGAGGGTAGAGAGAAGAGAGTAGAGAGAATAAAAAGTCAAACAAAAAATCTCTCTACTCTCTACTTGCTACTCTCTACTTCCAAAAGAAAGGAGATTAAAATTAAAAATGAGTACTAAAGAAATGTTAATTACAGAAGATGCTTTACCAGAATTAAAGAAAAAAATACCCCGTTTTAACCCGGGAGATACAGTCAAGGTAAGTATCAAAATCGTCGAGGGAGAAAAACACCGCGTTCAGAACTTTGAAGGGACTGTTATTAGAGAACGAGGAAAAGGTATTGGGAAAAACTTTACCATTAGACGCATTTCTTATGGCATAGGCGTAGAGAAAACTTTTCCAGTCTATTCCCCTTCTATCCAAAAAATTACAATTACAAAACAAGGGATTGTCCGCAGGGCTAAACTGTATTATTTAAGAGATAGAAAAGGAAAAACAGCAAAGATAAAAGAGAAAAGAGATTAGTGAACTCTGCATCCTAAATCATCAACCACCTAACCCGACTTCTATACCGGCTTCTTAACCAAAATCTTTAGACCTGTGAAATAGGTCGACCTGGGTGAAGGAAAACTATTGAGTTATTACAAAACTATTTAAAATACAATAAGTTTTGTAATCTGGAGTTTCGTGAATTTTCTATGATTCTTTTCTCCTTTAATCTTTACGTTCTTTGCGGTCGATTTCTTTGCGTTCTTTGCGGTTAAAAAAAGGGTAAGCGTTCAGGTGGTGTAACAAAAGGAGATGTGGAGATTAAGGAGATAGGGAGATATTATTAAAAAAATTGAAATTAATAGAAACTAATAGAAATTTATGGAAATTTGTTGTTTTCCACAATCA
>JBFLYA010000298.1 GCA_040757115.1 bacterium
ATAGAAGGAGGCCAATGTCAATCATTTTTGTTAAAAAATCTACAGATTTTTTAACAGATTAACTACTGATATATCAAGGGGTTAACGCTATTCTGGTTAGCTCACTTGCCGATTGCAGGTTTATATGAGCATTTCCATGGACTGGTTCCAAAAAGTCTAGTTTTTCGCATATTTCAAATTCGTTGCATTCCCAACATCCTTTAATTTTTCTCTTCTGACAACACTTTCTTATCTTGCAGAAAGGTGGACCACCTCCATTCTTGCATCCCTTCTTACAACGAAATTTGACCATGGTTCCCAGGACTTCATAGCACCTGTCGTAGTCCTTAAAGACTTTGCCAAAACCTTCGTCTGCAATAAACTCTGCAAACTTGTCATACCTGCATGACCTCAATTCTTTCCTAAGATCTCTTGCCAAATCAGGAATTTTGCCAGTATAGCCGTGGCAATCTCCGCAGTAGAGACCACAATATGCAATCAAATTTTTATCTTCCGCCTTCATCTTTTTCTCCTCCTGCCACCTAACGATTGAGTTCAGCGGCGGCGTGAAACGCCGTCCGCTTCAGCGATTGGTTATATGGTTTCTTGTTTTTTATTTAAACATTTCTTTAATTCTTCAACGGAAAAACACTTGCCGTGTGCAGGATATATAGTAATAGCACCACATTGTATTATTTTTCCCCAGCTTTTATATACTTCATTAAAACTCTCTGCTTCAAGTGGTCTAACTTTTTGTCCAAACACTCTTAATGTATTCATTGCAACATCTCCAACAAAAATATCTCCAGATGAAAGAAGTAATGAAATAGAATCTTTTGAATGCCCAGGTGTATGAATTATTTTACCTTGAATACCTGTAAGATTATAAATATCAACGCGATCATTATTGACAATTATATCGTAATTTGTCAAGTTTATGGGGGTATAGTTATATTTAATAAAAGGAGATAAAATCATATCAAGCAATTTCACCCATATATTATAGCTTTTAGTTTTCTTGGTATATGTCATTCCTTTTTGCATATAATTGATTGCATTTTTATGTGCAATTATCTTACAATTTGATTCTTTACGTATATCCTCAACTAAAGCAGCATGATCATGGTGATGATGGGTTAGTAAAATATATTTTATCGAATCAACGCAAATATTAAGTTTACTCAACTTATTTTTAAAATCACTATATTTCCCCACCCAGCCACAGTCTATAAGTAAATAACCTTCCTTACATTTCAACAGATAGTAATTAGTATCATTAATTACGATAATATATACATCTTTCATAATATTTGCTGCATATAACGACCAAGCTCACCTGCCCGAGCGAAGCGAGGGTCAGGTGCAGCGATGGGTTAGACTGTCTTTTTACCACGAAGAGCACGAAGGTCACGAAGATTGGACAAGGCAAATCTTTTTATGCCTTCTTTCAACCTTTCTACATTAAAATTTTGCTAACTTTATTAGATATTTCATCAAATTTCACTTCGTGCTCTTCGTGTCCTTCGTGGTTTTAATCTCTTTTAGTCTAACGATTGAGCTAAGCTGCGGCGGGCTTGCCCGCCGTCAGCTTCAGCGATTGGTTAAGCTTTTAATGGTCGCTGTCCCTATTTTTGCTATTTATTTCCAGGGCTGCCACCACTTTTTCACTGTTTTTGGTTGCCGTGTTGTTAGATGGTTATCCTCTTTGTGATCTTTCAACCCCAAATGGCTTTATGGACTATATCCTCTGGTTTATATCCTAACTCTTCCAATTTATTCTTTAGTATCTTTAATTGCAATAAAGGACAACTTGCATCTTCACACGCTTCATCTGGATCTGTCGTATGTTCATATTCCAGATGGAAGCATATCCAATGCATTTTTTCAAATGTTTCATAATCTTTTCTATGTTTTTTGACTGGTTTACCACATCTAACACAAATTAAATCTCTGTCATTTTGACCCACTATTGTCTCCCGTCTTTCCATCTAACCACAGAGCTCACCTGCCCGCCAAAGGCGGGTCAGGTGCAGCGATTGGTTATATGGAACCATGTTCAGCCCATCACAGCCAGATATAAAATTTCTCTCTGTATTCTACCCACTTTCTTAAACCATATTCTTTGATTTTTCTCAGATTTTGTTGAGGACTATCGCCATGAAGTGGTTTAAGAAACTCAAATTTATCGCATGCCTCGAATTCATTGCATTGCCAACAACCATCGATATGTTTGGATTGAGCACACCCTTTAATTTTGCAAGATTGCTCACACCCATCACCGCCTAACCTACAGGGATTATCACATCTCAGTTTGATTATTGTCCCTAAAACTTCAAGGAATTTGTGGTAATGGTTAAGTTCTTTTATGGAGTTAGCTTCAACTTCTGCATAGTTGTCAAATCTATCTTTTTGTAGTTTAGTAGATAATTCTCGTGCTAAATCAGCAGTTTTACTTCTATAGCGTATACAGTCGCCACAATATAGACCACAATATGCAGTGAGATTTGTTTCTTCCTGGTTTCTATTCATTGTTTACGCTTCCTTTCCGCGAGATGTTACAATTCCACATAACGACTGAGCTCAGCCGCCGAGCGTAAGCGAGGTCGGCTGCAGCGATGGGTTAGGTGGCAATATTATGCATAAAACCTTACCCACAGGAACTGTTTAGCCCAACAATATCTCAAAAAATCTCTCTTTCATTTTAGAAGTGCATCTGCCTCCGATGGAGTTGCTAAAGGATAAATGTCAAAACTCACTGGTACAATGCTTAACCATTGGGTCATCAGTTTATGAAGCTCATCATTTGAAGATACATCAAAAATTACGATAGAACCTCTCCCTACTCTGGGATAGAAACAGATTACCTTGTTTTCTGATTCTAAACCCTTAATCCAAGACCTAAATTCTGATCTCGCATTTTTTACATCTTCGAGCTTAGAAGGATGAGGAGTACTTATCACCAAATACAACATAGCTACCCTTCTTTCCTTGTTGAATTAGTTGTCCACCTAACGATAAAGTTCAGGTGCGGCGGGGAGAATTACCACAAAAGTTTGATAGCAAGATAAAACTTTGAGAGACCACAAAACTCTGACCACGGCACAGTCCCCCGCCGTCAACTGCAACGCAGGGTTAGACAAAAGCTCTGATTCGCTGTCTTTTCCTTTTCCTCTGCCTCACCGAATTATTGTGCATTCCACATTCACGGTTTGCCCCTAAAATATCTCCTTTTTATTTTCTCACACAAAGCCACAAAGAACACAAAGGTTTATTGTTTTATTCAATTCCTTTGTGACTTTGTGTCTCTGTGTGATTATTTTTATTAGTCTAACGATAGAACTCACCTGCAGCAGGGAGAATTACCACTAAACTTTCATAAGCAAGATAAAACTCTGGTAAACTACAAAACTATCTCAATCACGCCCAACCCCTGCTGTCAGGTCCAGTGAATGGTTAGAAAAAGCTGCACTTCGCCGTCTTTTTCCTTTCTTCTTTTTGATAGTTAATTCTCAATTCGAGGTCTGACCCCAATCCCTGACTGACCCCAATCCCCCGCCTTAATTTGTTATGCCTTATTTTTCTTCCTTTTTGATTTTTGCTTTGTATTTGTGTCAATGCGATGTCGAAACATCCAGTAATGGGTCTTTACTCTTTGAATGTATGCCTGGTCCTGGAGAACAACTTTTTCCACCATGTCTAAAATCAGAGGTGCAATCTCCGATTGTGGACTGGCTAAATTCAGAACTGGGCCTTTCAACTCGTCTATGATTTTCGGATCGTCATCTCCCATCCATTTCGCATAAAACTCTGGACTTTCCCACCCATAGGCAATAACTGCTTCGGCTTGTTTGGTCAGCGAAGATACAACATAGAAAAAGACCCGTCGGCAATCACAATCGGGCTCGTCACAATACATTTCGAGCAAAGAATAATGAGCAGGTGGTAAATCCCATGATGAGTTTTCAAGTACGGTAATAGTGCGTGTTTCTCGTTCTGCTATTTTGGGAAAATAATCATGAAATAAAACATATGGCATTTATCTTCTCCTTATGTCTAACCTTAGATTATACTGCCTATTGGCAGTTTTATATTACTGCATTATAAGTTAGGCTATTTATAGAGTAGCATAAATAAAATATTCTGTCAAGAAAAATTTTAATATCAAAATTAGAAAATACTGAAAAATAACATCCTGGTATTATACTGCCTATTAGCGGTTTTTATTTTA
>JBFLYA010000299.1 GCA_040757115.1 bacterium
CCCGCTTTCATCGGTGTAACATACCGGCACCTCTATGACCTTACCTGGTATTAAATCAGTTACGGTAGTAAAGGAAGATGTGTAATCTACCTCTAATGGATTACCAGCCAAATCCTTTACCCCAGTTCGCCACTTTTGACTAAAATAGTATAATTAGTGCCAATATTTAGTGGTTGTGTTGGTGTAAAAAATGCACTTCTGATGTCCGGGTTATAGCTTACAGAACCAACAACAGCACCATTATTAAGCAGAATTGTATCTTCATTAATTGTCTCTGTCCCCATCTCCTCTGAGAAGGTAATGCGGATGCGATTACCAAGATAAACCTTGGTTTGGCCATTAGCCGGTTTAGTGTTGGCTACCTGTGGTGGTGTGTGGTCAATGATGGCAGAAAAACCATCATCAACGGTATAAGAACTTCCTATCATAAAACTCTCACCTTTTCCTATATTACCTGCTCTATCATATACTTTGGCATAGACATGCCAGAGTGGATAATTAGAAATACCATTTGTATCCCATTGGCAGGAATATTCTTGTGATACACCATCATCATTTTTATCCTCATCCTTTTTATCAATCAAATTATTCAAAATCAACTCATTATAATAAAACTCTACCTTATCAATTCCAGAGCCTTTATCTCCATCCTTCACCTTTGCTTTAATTGTTACTTCCCCAGTTAATTTACCATACTCATCAATCTTTTTACCCCCTTTCCATAATTCAGTAGAGAGTATTTGAGGGGCTTCCGTCTTTGCTTTTACCATCTTTTTCATCAAATTAACCGGGGTAAAGGTAGGTATTTTAGGAACTATTATAGGAATTCCATTTGGTAGCCTAAATAATATTGGTGGGAAGCAATCTAATTCGTCTTTAGCAGAGAAAAAGCCGCCCAGACTTGCCTGCTCATAAATATACTCTATGAATCCATCAGAACGAAATGTGCCTTTCTCTGGTTTATCACTCGGATTCTTAATACTTCTCGGTGTTTCAGTTTTCTTCCAGCCACCAACAGAATATTTTGGATTAAGTTGTTTCTGCTGGTAGGCGTAGGAAAGAATATCTCTTCGATCATCAGCACTTAGATTCCCTGATTTATTATATGCACCCCAGGGCTCCTTTCCAGCAAGAGCAAAATAAAGAGTTACAACATCACACACTTGAATTTCAGGTGGAAGTTCATCTTTATATCCATTTACTTGAATAACAGAATGTAAATTATCAGAGTCTTGAATGTTGATTTCAGAAATCCCTCCTCCTTGGGAAAGAGGAATGACCTTAAAGTCCTCCCCTTCTTTAGGTTGTGAATCACTGAGGAAGTAAAATCCTCCATGCCCTAACCAATTCAGGAAAGGTTCACCAAGGTCCCTAAAGATAACATCACCCATCTCGGCATTTATCCAGGATATTGTTCTTTCTTGACTATAAACAAATTCCTTTGGATACAACCATGTTAATGAAATGATTGTTAGTCCTAACAATACTTTTTTATACATGATACATCCCTCCTTTAGATAAAGTTTTTATGTTTAATTTAATCGTCATCATTCTCTTGTTGTGTTGTAACATTTTTTAAACATCTCATCAGTTCTTCTTTAATACATTCGTTTTTTGGTTCCTTTAATGCCTCCTCTAATAATTTAATTACTCTCTCATCCTTAAACTTACTTAATCCAAAAACAGCTATAAACCTTCTAGTTCCAAAATCTGTTTCATTTTTAAAGGCTTCTATAAGCGGTTCAATAGCCCTTTTACTCCCTGTTTTGCCTAAAGCCTTTGCTGCACGCCTTACTACCAATCCATCTTCATCTTTCAACTTTTCAATCAGTGCATCTACTATTTTTTCATCATGTACGCCATGCTCCCATAAATTTCCTAATGCTTCAGCAGCACCTATCTTTATCAATGGTTCTACTGCTCTTGCATCACCTAACGCACCTATTATACCTATTGCATAGCTACCGACACCTTTTTCGTCAAACATCTTAATTAATGGTTCCACCATACTCCTATCACCTGTCCGTTCTCCTAATTGTGAAAGTGACCCAGCAGCACATGCTCTACACCTCATATTCTCATTTTTATCCTCTAATATCTTTATCAATACCTTTATTGTCTCTTTATTCCCTACATATCCTACTGCATTTATTATATTCGAGCGTACCTCAACATTCTTTGTAGTCTCCAGTAGTTTAACTAAAGGTTCAGGACGAACTGATTCACTCTTACCTAAGTCATGTACTATTTGTCCTCGAACTACCCCATCATCTTCTTCATCACCTACTACCTCCAATAAAGGTTTAACTGCTTCATTATCTTTTGTACCATACACAACCATTCCTTCCGGGTCAACTCGTGAAGACCCATATATACCATATATAATTATCTCTGCCAGGTCAACTCGTAAAGCCCGATTTCTCTTCTTGTCCTTTATCACCTCTATCATCGTTGGTACTCCGGGTTTGCCTATATGCTCAAGATCCGTTCTACCTCCATATGTAAAAATAGCCTTCCCCCACGAATCCCCTTTCCCCGCCCATACTTTTTCCATCCTATCTACAATCTTTAACACCTTCTTTCTCATCTTTTTCTGTTCACCCTCTAATTTCAATACGCCTTTTTTACCAAATTCATCTTCTAATACCCGAGCTACCTCTAATCGAACTACGATATCATCCCTTCTATCCTTGACTATCTCCATCAATGGCTTAATCATCCTTTCATCTTTTATCTCCTCAGTTATCATGAGGTTAATAACAAATTCTCGAAATTTCCATAGTCTTTTTTTATCCTTTAGTACCTTGATTAATGTAGGTACCGCTTGATGTCCCATATCCCTCATTTCCTTTACCATCTTATCTAATTCTTCCTGTGTGGGATAGTGTTTTTGTGCCTCTTCCATTTTTTCTTCTGATGCAAACTCTTCTGGTCGAAAATCACAACATCTTTCTATCCTCTCCACAATCTCCAATATCCTCTTCTCAATCCTTTTCTTCTCTTTTTTAGAAAGTTCAGGTTTAGTCTGATTAGTTTCTTTCTTCGGTTGTATTTTAGCTTGTTCTTTAGCCTCTACTTTTTGTTCTTTACTCTCTACTTGTAACTCATTGCTCTTCGCTCTGTACCCTTTGCCTTGCTGTCCACAGCTAAAAAGCATACAGACCAACAATACCAATAATCCACTAAAGAGTAAATATAACCGCTTACTGATTACTAATTCCATGATATTACCATTATACTCCTTCATCTAAATCAAGTCAAGTAATTTTTGTATTCACCAGCAATTCTCGGTGAAAAAATTCGCAACTCTTTTATTTTCAATGTTTCCTACAACAGATTGTCGCGAAAAATAATTTTGTAGTTATGGGCTAAGTCAAGAAGTAACAATAAATATATGTTTCCTGCTCTGTTAATGGATTACCAGCTAAATCCTTTACCCCCGATTCACCACCTTTGACTAAAATAGTATAATTAGTGCCAATATTTAGTGGTTGTGTTGGTGTAAAAAATGCACTTCTGATGTCCGGGTTATAGCTTACAGAACCAACAACAGCACCATTATTAAGTAGAATTGTATTCTCATTAATTGTCTCTGTCCCCATCTCCTCTGAGAAGGTAATGCGGATGCGATTACCAAGATAAACCTTGGTTTGGCCATTAGCCGGTTTAGTGTTGGCTACCTGTGGTGGTGTGTGGTCGATGATAACAAAAAAGCCGTCAGTAATATCATAAGAATTACCAATTACAAATTTTTCCCCTTCACCCATATTTCCTGCACGATCATATACTCGAGCGTAGGCCCGCCACATAGGATATTGAGGAATACTACTGACATCCCAATTACAACTATATTCTTCCAGTATCCCTTCATCATCTTTATCTTCATCTTTTTTATCAATTAAGTTAATTAATATTTGGTCAGTATAATAGAATTCTACTCGATCAATTCCAGAACCACTTGCTCCATCCATTACCTTCACTTTAATCTCAATTGCTCCTGTGACTTTACTCCAAGGAAATATCTCTAGAAGGGGCTTTCCATCTTTATACCCTAAATTCCCGAAAAGTTATAACTATGGGGAGAGATTTGATACATCGATGTCAAAAGAATTATATATATCTTTAACCTTTTTTGAGATTTCATTGATTATATTTAGTCCATTACCAAATTGCGTAA
>JBFLYA010000300.1 GCA_040757115.1 bacterium
ATTTTTGATTTTTAATATTTAATATTTGATTTTTTTTATTGCCTTACAAGTATTTTTGCATTTTGCTTTGTCCTTTTGATTTGGACATTTTGATATTTGCATTAAACTCCTTGTGGAATATTTCGCATCGGTATCCTATTGTTTAACAAAGAGTTACTTTTCAAATCAACGCAATTTGGAACATGCTCTGTGGTTAGTTTTTGACAATACCGTTAAATAAAAGGGGGATGAAAAAATGCCAATTGTCAAGAGTCAAGAAGCAGAAAATTATGGTATCAGGGTTACAGCTACATTGATGTGCACGGCGGCGAGAACTGCTCCAAAGGCAAAAGGTGTTGATAACATTGTTAGTTGTTTAGTCGATAAGCAAGAAAAACAAAATGTAGTGGAAACTATGCGCCAAATTGCAAAGGATTTTAATAATGATACCTTTGCCAGAGATGCAGATTCGGTTGAAAAAGCCCATATTTTAGTTTTGATTGGAACTAAAATTAGCCCGGTTAATTTAAAATTATGCGGTTTATGTGGATTCAAAAACTGTGTAGAATGTGTTGAAAAAAATGGAATATGTATTTTCAACCCTGGAGATTTAGGTATCGCCGTTGGTTCTGCCGTAGCCATAGCTGCTGATAATCGCATCGATAATCGGATAATGTATACCGCTGGTTTTGCCGCAGTTAAATTAAATTTATTAGGCAAAGAGGTAAAAATAGCTTATGGAATTCCATTAAGTGCTACGGCAAAAAATATCTTCTTTGATAGGAAACAAAGTGATTAATCTAACAAAACTTAGTCGTGCTTCGGAAAACATCATTTCAGAAATGGTTGTTGGTGATAAGCCAATAGTCGTCTGGAATATGACCCGACAATGTAATTTATCCTGTCGGCATTGTTATATTTCTGCCCGTGATAAAAAGTCAATGACAGAACTGACAACGGATGAGGCAAAGAGATTTATCTATGATTTAGCCAGTCTTAATGTGCCGGTGCTTCTTTTTAGTGGTGGAGAGCCACTTTTACGAAAGGATATTTTTGAACTGGGTGAATTTGCCGCTAATTTGGGCATTCGATCGGTTATTTCATCTAATGGAACATTAATTTCCTCCAGTATAGCACTTTCAATAAAAAATGCTGGTTTTGAATATGTGGGTATCAGTATCGATGGACTTGCGGATGTCCATAATGAATTTCGAGGAATAAAAAATGGTTTTCAACTATCATTTGAAGGAATCCATAATTGTCAGGAGGCAAAATTACACACCGGAATAAGATTTACAGTTAATAAACATAATTTTGAAGATCTACCCGCATTGCTTGATTTAGCCGCAAAAGAATCTATCCCAAGATTCTGCCTCTACCATTTAGTTTATACAGGTAAAGGCAAAGAAATGATTCAGGATGATTTAGACCTTAACACTAAGATAAACCTGATTAATTTTTTGATTTTTAGAGCCACCACAATCTCAAATATGGAAATACTCACAGTTGATAATCCAGCAGATGGAATTTATTTCTACATCCAGGAAAAAGAACCTCATAAAAAAGCCTTGATAGAAACCTTGCTTAAAATGGCAGGAGGATGTTCTGCTGGACAAAAGATTGCTAATATCTCCCCGGAAGGTGAAATTTATCCCTGTCAATTCTGGCAGGATTTGTCATTAGGAAATGTCCGCAAGACGCCATTTTCTCAAATCTGGCAAAAAAATCTAAATATGTGTTCACAGATAAAAACGAGATTAAAAGGTAAATGCGGTCAATGTTCATATAAAGATTTATGTGGTGGGTGTAGGGTTAGGGCAAAGATAATTTATGGTGATTATTTAGCCGAGGACCCAGCCTGTTACATTGATGGAAAAAGGTAACTATTCACCGCAGAGACGCAGAGAAACAGAGAAAA
Organism: bacterium; assembly: GCA_040757115.1. Classification (NCBI taxonomy): domain Bacteria; species bacterium. The sequence continues at coordinate 1,898 of JBFLYA010000300.1, forward strand.
CATAGGAATAAATCAGATAACAGAAAAGATTAGGTAATACATAAGACATCAAAACCAAATTTGTTAATCAATCATGATATGTCGGTTCTCAAAAGCTTGCTCTGATGAAAATCAGGAGCTTGCCCTCATGAAAATCAGGGATGGAATGAAGTATATGGTAAATAGTTTTTTATTTTTTCTCTGCGTCTCTGTGTCTCTGCGGTGAACGGTTACCTTCCGGGTTATAAGATTCCACGAAATTAAAGGTTAAATAATTGGTAAAAAAGGAGATAAAATGGAGATAGAAGGGAATATAATTTCACTATTACTTAAAACTGGTGGACTTCTTCGTGGGCATTTCTTGCTTTCATCAGGATTGCATAGCCCCCAATACTTGCAATGTGCACTTGTCCTCCAACATCCTAAACGGGCAGAATATTTAGGTAAAGAATTAGCTAAAAAATTCAATAAAAAAGATATAGATGTTGTCATAGGACCTGCCTTAGGGGGAATAATTGTTGCTCATGAGGTTGCCCGGGCATTAGGGACAAAGGCACTTTTTGCCGAACGGGTTGAAGATAAAATGCAACTTCGACGCGGATTTAAAATAAATTATGGAGAAAAAGTGTTAGTCGTCGAAGATGTAATTACTACTGCCGGCTCGGTAAAAGAGGTAATGGAATTAGTTAAAGAGTTGAATGGCATAGTTGTTGGTGTAGGAGCGTTAATTGATAGAAGTCAAGGGAAACTAGATTTAGGTATTCCACTAAAAACATTAGCTAAACTAAATATCGAGACTTATTCCAGAGAAACCTGCCCATTATGCAAACAACAATTACCATTAGTCAAACCAGGCAGTAGAGAAATATAGCCCATAGTGTCGTGTTGAACAAATAACGCACGGAATTTGATTCTGGTAACTGGTGATTGGTAACTGGTAATTAAATACCGTTTGGCTGATCTCAGGACGAAACTATTTAACCAGTTACCAATTATCCGTTTGCAGGTTATGAAATCTGATGATACGCCGTACAAAACTTACTCAACACCACAATAAAGGGTCAGGGTGAGGGGAAAAGAAGATGTTTTATCCACAATTTCAAGCGTCACAGAGGACTAATATCTTCATTCATTACCTCCAATGTTTCCCCAACAAGCCTTTCACATTGGGCAATTATCACCGATAGATATTCTTTAGTCTCATCATCCTTTGCCATATCTTGCAGTAATTGGGCATACCCTTTAATAATCGTTACCGGTGTTCTTATCTCGAAAGAGAGTTTTTTTGTCCAATTCTTCTTGAATTTAGAAAGGGCATGAATCTCTTCCAGGAGTTTTCCGTTTTCTTTAGCCGTTATTTCATTTATTTCCTTTAGTTTTCTAATGGTCTCATTTAATTGAGCCTCTTCTCTTTTTACCACCTCTTGTTTCTTAAGAATGTTTTTTGTTACCTTCTCTAATTTTTCAAGTTCCACTGGCTTTTGGATATAATCAACCGCACCAAGTCTCATAGCAGAGATGGCGGTATCAAGAGAGCTATACGCAGTAACGATTATTGCCTCTGTATGGGGGCTTACCTCTTTCAATTGCTTTAAGAAATCTATCCCATTCATCTGTGGCATCATTATATCGATAAAGGCTATGTTGAAATTCGTCTTTTCCAGTATTTTTAGTGCCTCTTTTCCATTTTTTGCGATTTCAGTTTTAAAGCCACAAGAAACAAAATATCTGCTAAGGATTTCAGCTATATCTTCATCATCCTCACAGATTAAAAGATTAACATCATTCATTTTATTTTCCTCCTTGGTAAACGGTCAGGGAATGCTGAAATTATAAATCAAGTCTTCACTCTTTGGTACAGTTGATAAACGCGTTCAATTTGGGGCAAGTTTATCAATTATCACTTTAAGTTCTGAGACATCAGCAGAATCTACAGATTTTATAATATCATCTGCTTATGTTTGTATTTTATAACAAATTTGTTTTTTTGTCAAGTGGAATCTTCAAAATTAAAATGTAACCGTTCAGGTGGTAATTTACCGCAGAGACGCAGAGAAACAGAGAGGAAAATATCTTTTTTTTCGCGTTTTTCGGTGTTTAAAAAGGCGTAACCGTTCAGGCTATATATCAAAAGTGTAAGAAAGGGGATATGGAGATAAGATAATAGAAATAGATTGAAATTTATAGAAATAGGTAGAAATTGATTGTGGAAAACAACAAATTTCCATAAATTTCTATTAGTTTCTATTAATTTCAATTTTTTTAATAAT
>JBFLYA010000301.1 GCA_040757115.1 bacterium
AGGCACGCCGATGCTTGGGTTTTTGGGAGATTTTTTAGTCAACTTTGAGATTCCTGACTACTGGGGCATTGGCAAATCAGTGTCACGCGGGTTTGGAACAATGGTAAGGCAGAAAACAGACAAAGAGGAAAGAGGTGAATGAAAAAACGAATGAAGGAAACTAATCCAAAGGCAATCTTTAATCCAATTCTATTCTGGGATACACAGGACATAGACATTGAGAAAAACGCAGGTTATATTATTAGCCGAGTACTAGACTTTGGTGATGAGAAGGGCATTAAAATATTAAGAACTATCTACCCGGATGAAAAACTTATTGAGGTTATTAAAAAAAGACGGGGATTGATGCCTCAAACTGCAAAGTTCTGGGCGGTTTATTTCAATATCCCGAAAGAGGAGATAACATGTTTGAAAATGTATTGCCCGAAAAACAGCATTGAGTTAATTACTAATATTTCATCCAAACTCAATGATTTTTACTTAGCTGGTGGAACAGGTCTTGCACTCCAACTTTGAAGAAAAAGGAGAATAAGGATATGAATGAAAGGGATAAGTCATTGATATTAGATTTTAAAAGAGGTATTTCCCATGAGATTTCACAACATATTAGGCGACTGATTGTGTTTGGTTCAAGGGTTGAAGGAAAGGCAAAAGAAGACTCAGACCTTGACCTATTGGCGTTGGTAGATGAGAAAACCCCTGAGATTGAAAAGGAACTGGAGGATATTGCCTATCAGGTTATGTGGGATTATGACTTCAAACCTATCATATCCCTTAAAGTATTTGAGGAATCTTGTTTTTACAATGCACTTAAAAAAGGATTTTCTTTCTATCAATATGTTGAGAAAGAGGGGGTTCCTATATGACAGAGCAAGTAAAAAGGCTTATTGAGAAATCAGAACACGCAATTGAGGTAGCTGAAGAATTAATCAAAGACGGTTATCCATCAGATGCGGCCAGTAAAATCTATTACTCTATGTTTTATGCCGCACAGGCTCTCTTGAAATCTGAAGGGATTGATGTGGTAAAGCATTCTGCAGTTGAGTCAGCTTTGGGATATTATTTTGCAAAGCCGGGCAGGATTGATTCTAAGTATCACAGGATGTTGATAAATGCAAGAAAGATTAGAGAAATTGCTGATTATGATATTCAGGAAGAAATTGTAGAACCAACAGCATCACTTAAGATAGAGGAGGGTAAGACCTTCCTCTCTGCCATTAAACATCTTCTTGGAATTTAAGGCACGCCTATGCTCGGATTCTTAGGAGATTTTTCCGTCAACTTTGAGATTCCTGACTACTGGGGCATTGGTAAATCCGTCTCGCGTGGGTTTGGAACAGTAAAGCGAGTAGAATAAATCTCTCGCAAAGGCGCAAAGGGACAAAAATTGATTAAAAATGGTATTACCCGGATTGTAAATAGATTATAATCTTTGCGGTCTTTGCGTCTTTGCGAGAAAATAAAATGCAATTAGTCATCAATACCTACGGTTCTTATCTCCAAAAAAACGGTGATTGCTTTAAGGTCAAAAGGGATGACCAGACCTTTGAGGTCTCGGTTAAAAAGGTCTCGTCTATCCTCATTGCCACCGCCGCTTATATCACTACCGATGCCATTAAACTGGCAATGGACAACAATATTGACATTGTTTTCCTTGATGAATTTGGTGACCCTTACGGTAGGGTATGGCACAGTAAGCTGGGCAGCACCACCTTAATCCGAAGAAGACAGATTGAGATTGCTGAGGTCGAAGAGGGACTATCCCTTGCCCTTTCCTGGGTTAAAAAGAAGTTTGAAAATCAGATAGACCTACTTAAAAGACTCAGGAACACACGAACACAGAAATCAGCAGAGATCACCAGCTACATTGAGAAATTGGTGAATTGCCAAAAGACATTGGAGACCATTTCAGGGACAATTGAAGAAAGACGCGGGACAATTATGGGCATAGAAGGTAGTGGTGGCAGGATATACTTTGAGTGTCTAAGTTTTCTTGTCCCTGAACGCTATAAGTTTAACGGTCGCAGTAGAAACCCAGCTCAGGATGAATTCAACGCCCTCTTAAACTATGCCTACGGTATTCTCTACGGAAAAGTAGAAAAAGCCTGTATCATCGCTGGGCTTGACCCTTATGTAGGGATTATCCATACCGATAATTATAACAAGAAGTCATTAGTCTTTGATTTAATAGAGCTTTTTCGAATATGGGCTGATGAAACGGTAATAAACCTTTTTGCCGCAAGGAAGGTAAAAGAGGGTTGTTTTGATAAACTAAAAAACGGCTTTACATTGAATAAAGAAGGGAAGACTTTGCTGATTGGGGAATTTAGTGCCTTTCTGGATGAGTCTATCCGATATGGAGGCAGGAATATCAAGCGTGAAAACATTATCCAATTTGAATGCCACCGGATAGCCAACGAATTGATAAAGGGAAAATAGCCATAATCCTGTGATTCACAGAAATAGGAGGTAGTAGAGAGAGGGAAAAGGCTTGTTTTCTTTACTTTCTACTTTCTACTCTCTACTTCCCACTTTCAGGAGAAGCATAATGGCAGATAATGAAACCTTACTCTGGGTAATCTATGATATTGTTGAAGATAAGAAGCGTAACCGCATTGCTAAGGCTTGTAAAGACAAAGGGCTTTACCGGGTTCAGAAATCAGCCTTTGTGGGTAAGTTGAATAGAAATCAGCTGGATGAATTAAAAATTATGTGTGAGGATTTGATTGATGACAAAGAGGATTCTATCTACCTCTTCCCTATGTGTAATGAGGATTTCAAAAAGGTCAAACTATTGGGACAGTCCTTTGATAAGAAGCTTATCTCAGGAGAACTTCTGGCAAAATTTTTTTAAACAGTGTCGGTGTCGGTGGCAGTGTTGGTGTCAGGAAGAAAGGAGGTAAAGGAGAGATGAAAAGTGTTGAAGATCTTGATGTATTTAGGTTGGCACATGAAGTAACCTTAGAGATTTATAGTCTTACAAATAATTTTCCAGAGTATGAAAGGTATGGTTTGATTTCACAAATTAGGAGATCCTCAATGTCTATACCTATGAACTTAATGGAGGGTAGTCATAGACTTAATACAAAGGAATACAGACAATTTGTCGGTATAGCACGTGGCTCTGTTGGTGAATTGAAATATCAACTTATGTTATCTCATGATTTGGGATATATTAGTGAGGACACCTACCATCATCTTCGCGGAAAGGCTGAAAGTATTAGTAAAATGCTGACAAGGCTGGTAGAATCCTTGACTGACATTGATCCCCATCACCGACACTGACACCGACACCGATACCGACACTGACACTGACACCGACACCGAGGTTTATATTATGGATACCGAATCTACACCAATGATAACCCCATCTGAGGTAATCGAACATCTTTTTTGCCCTCGATTTACCTATTTTATGAATTGCTTAAAGATACCTCAACATGAGGAAAAAAGATATAAGGTGTTAAAGGGCAGGGAACTACATTCAAGGAGAGAGCAAGAAAACAGAGAATACTTGCGTAAAAGGATAGGATGTATTGGCAAAGAGATATTGGTTTATTTAGCCTCACCAAGACTTCGGGTGCGTGGGATTGTGGATGAAGTATTGACTCTAACTGATGGAAGTATGTCGCCACTTGATTATAAATATACCGAATTTAATGATTTCCTGTTCAAGACACATAAGATTCAATCGGTAATTTATGCGATGTTGATAAAAGAGATATATCAGAAGCCAGTAAACGAAGGTTATATCTGTTATGTGCGAAGCGGTAATACCTTAAAAAAAATACTTTACAAATCAGATGATTTTGAATATACTAATAAAGTAATTGATGAAATCTTCAAGGTGATAATGTTAGGTTACTATCCAAAGAAGACTTCGTATGCTAATAGATGCGTTGACTGTTGTTATCAGAATATTTGTGTGTGAACAGTGAAAATTTGTAACTATGTGGTATCTCAGAAATTAGAAGAGCAAAAAGGATGTAAAAGGGGGTGAGAAATGGGTAAAGTTTACGCTTTAAAGGGGATAAATAGGCTCAAAATAGACCGAGTAAAAAACAGGGAATTATTTGAGATCAAAAGGGTTAAAAACAAAATGGTGTTAGCGACCAACTTCCATTAAAACAAGGATTGAAAC
>JBFLYA010000302.1 GCA_040757115.1 bacterium
AAGCATTTTTTAAAAAAAATAATAAAATTTTTTAATAATACTCGTATGCACACTTTTAAGGTCTAAAATTTGCCTATCCCCTTGATTATTAAAAGGTTATCCCTTCTTTATAGGCTCTTTTTGAGGGGAAGTTCCGTTAGAAGTAGCATAAAATTTACGAAAGTCCAGATTCACTAACTCGCTAATTTAATTTCCTGCCAGGAATATAAAATTCCATCCATTAATGAAACTTTAGGTTGCCAACATAGTTCTTGTTTAGCTCGTTTAATATCAAGAACATTAATTGGGACATCATAAGGACGACCCTGTTTATACTGAATCTCAAATTCTTTTCCGGTAACCTTTCTTATTATGTTTAACAATTCATTAAGTGAAGTTCCTTTACCATCGCCAATATTAAAAATTTTATTTTTGGTTTGCATCTCACAAGAAAGTATAAATGCCTCCACTACATCATCAATATAGATATAATCGCGAACTACCGTTCCATCACCCCAGATGATAATAGGTTCTTTGTTCTTTACTTTATTAAGGAAAACATCTATTGCTCCTTGTTGCCGAAATGTGTTAAGTCTGCCACCATAAAAATTGGAAGTGCGTAAAATAACATAATCTAACTTATAGAGATGATGATACATATAAAGATATTTTTCTATTGTAAGTTTAGTAATACCATAGGAACATAAAGGATATGTCGGATGTAACTCTGGAATTGGTAAAGTTTGGGGAATACCATAGACAGTACCTCCTGAGGAAGAGAATATAATTTTTTTAATCTTTTGTTTTCTACAGACTTCAAACAATTGGATTGAGCCTATAACATTACTTTTAAGGTCATAGGCAATGTCTTCCATCGAATCCTGAGGGACTACTGTACAGGCTAAATGGAATACAAAGTCCACATCGATAACCGCAGATTGGATGACAGAAGGCTTAGTAAAATCGCCTTTTATTAACTTAATCTTATCCAGGAATGGAGTTAAATCAGGATATTCTTTATGAGGTAGCTCTAATATTCTCACTTTATAGTTTTTTTCTAAAAGCCTTTTGGTTAAGTGTGATCCTAAGAAACCGCCTCCTCCAATAATTAAACATTCATTCATCAGATAATTCTCCTGAAAATGTCTATAAGTCATTGATTTGCAAGAACGTACAAATTTCGACTAAAAAGCTTTTTCCCCACCACGAAGACACGAAGAATTAAACAACAAATCTCTTAATTTCCTTTAATTCTTTCTTCGTGAACTTCGTGGTTCCTTCGTGCTCTTCGTGGTTTATTTTCATCTCCCTTTGTGAGCCGCAGGTTCATGAGTGTTCTTCTGAAAATAGGAAGTAGAAAGTAGAGAGTAGAAAGTAGAAAGTAAAGAAAACATCACTCCTCACGCCTATCTCCTTACCTCCCACCTTCTATCTCCTACCCCTATTTTCATCCTCCTTTGTGTCCACCCTGTGGACATGTCCGTTTCTCCTGAAAATAGTTTTTAGCCACAGATAAACGCAGAAGGACACAGATTGATTTAGCCACTGAATACACGAAAACTCACTGATAAATTATTATAGAAGTTAAGAGGCTAAGAAGATAAGAAGTTAAGATTCTTAAAAGCAAATTAACCTCTCATCTTCTCATCTTCTCAACTTCTTATCCTCTTATCCTTCAGTGTTTTCAGTGACTTCAGTGGCTATTTTCATTTCTCCTCTGCGAGTTGCTGAGTTATGACTGCTTCTGCTCATACAGATTCAGATTTTAAAAGATGGATTTTCTTATAAATTTCTTCAGTTTGACGAGCTACCTTTTCCCATGAATATCCTTCAGCCGTCCGACGGGCATTTTCTCCCATTTGTTTTATACAGTGTTCATTTTCGAGGAAGAAACTTATTTTTTGAGCAATATCAAGTGCATCTCTCTGAATAAAAAATCCATTGTAACCATCCTCAATTAATTCTTCAGTTCCACTAACTTTTGTAGCTACTATAGGCAATCCAGATGCTATAGCTTCCAATGTAGCTAATGAAAATGCTTCGTAGAGCGTTGGAAATACAAAAATATCAGATGCGGCGTAATATCTTTTAAGGGGAGTTGGTTGAAGAAATATTATCTGATGAGCAACCTTTAACTTTTCTGATAGAAATACATAAGGTTTTATTTTATCTCTACCAATGACAATAAGTTTTACCCGCTCACTTTTAATCAAAGGAAGTGCTTCAATAATATATTTTAATCCTTTCCTTTTAAACTCATAGGCTATAAATATGAGAACCAAATCGTCTTTTTTAATATTAAGTTCTTTCCTGACTTCATCTCTAAATTCTTCCCTATTTTTAGGATTAAATTCATTAATATCAACTCCATTAGGAATAACTATTATATTTTCTTCTGGAGTTTTATAATCGGCTATAATTTCTCTCTTTATCCATTCAGTAGGTGAAATTATTATTACATTTTTCTTACTCCCTCGTCGTTGATATGAAAATTTCTCTATTAAAAAGACGATTAAGTTTAGCGGATTTAAGATAGTATTTTTTAAATAATTATAAGTTCCCCACCCACTATTTCTGGCAACTCTGACAGCAGTTTTATGACTACTTTGTGAAGTATATACATCAAAAGGTATGAAGCAATCACCATAGGAATGAACAATATCAAAGTTTGATGGTCTAATTTTCAATTTACTCATTAAGACAAAACTATATACCTGTAATATGGTGGCTAAACCTGCTTTCTTTCGTTGCAAAAAGAAGTTACCTTTCAACATTGGCACTTTATGGAAGATAATTTTATCACTCGAGATATCTTGCCATGAGTTAGCGAATATATGGACCTCATGTGTATGGCTGAATATCTCGGCTAATTCTGCTACACATCGTGAAATTCCCCCTTTCTTATTGCATGTTCTTGTAATAAAAGCAATTTTCATAATGTCTCCTTTGTTTTATACTCAACAACGGCATAAATTAAGATTTTGTAAGTGAACAGTGTGTAATAAAGGGAAAGTGGAAAACTGGGGAAAAGGGTAAAAGTGATTCCATTTTTTCTTTTCCCATTTTTCCCTGTTTTTTCCCCTTTTCCCTTATAAATCAGTAATGTCAAAAACTAACCATAGAGAACACAGAGAAAATTATTGTTTGGAATACGAAAGTTAACAGCAAAGGGTGTCAAAAAAAACGCACATCTTCTAATCTCTTTGGTAAAACAATACCTTGCTCTTTGCTCACGTCTATCAAGTCAGCCAATCGATGAGTAAATGGAAATTTAATCCCTTGATAGGCCAAGACCGCTTTTAGCATCTTCTCATCCGATTGTTGAGCATGAAAACCGAAAATCTCATCAGGAATCTCCGGGTCTTGACTGATAGGAATTTGCTTTTTTGAATGTTCCTGAGCCTGTCAGGAACAGGCTTTGGGTATTATATCCATTTGTGCCCATTGTGAGAATATTCTACCAGAAATTTTATCCTTTGTCAACAAAAAATTCGGTTCTTTTGAAAATGGACATTGCCAATAGTGATTTTGGACACACTTATCCTACGGAAGGTAATTGGAAGGTCATAAAAGAATAGGGTTCTGCAAAATAGGATTTGGGGGAGATAACTGAGAGTTAGACCTGAAATTAAATCAAAAATCAAATATCAAAATGCAAAATTACAAATCAAATTTCAAGTTGATAGTTGATAGTTTATAGTTGATAGTTGAAGGACTATAGACTATAAACTATAAACGAGTTTTGCATTTTGCTCTTTGGAGGAAATCCCTTTTGGACACCAAATCTGCATAGATTTCACTATTAGAGTTATTTTCAGACACCACCAAATTTTCTTAGGCTTATTTTTTTACCAAAAGTTCTTCTATTTCTTTAACCCAAGTTCGCCGCTTAAAAAAATAAGTCTTGTATTATCAACAACTTACAGAGCAGAGAGGTTGAGTTTTGGCACTACAGTATGAATCCCCACAAAATGATTTGACTGTTTTCCCTGGTTGATAAGGTAACTCCAGGAGTAAGCGTTCAGGTGGTGTAACAAAAGGAGATGTGGAGATTAAGGAGATAGGGAGATATTATTAAAAAAATTGAAATTAATAGAAACTAATAGAAATTTATGGAAATTTGTTGTTTTCCACAA
>JBFLYA010000303.1 GCA_040757115.1 bacterium
TTTCTACCTATTTCTATAAATTTCAATCTATTTCTATTATCTTATCTCCATATCGCCCTTATCTCCTTATCCCCTTTCTTACACTTTTGATATATAGCCTGAACGGTTACAAAAGTAGACACCTCTGACCCGCCTACGAAAAAATCTTCCTGCTTACCTTCATTATCTCACCAAAAACTAAAACTGAAGATGAGATTAAGAGAATACCCCCACAATCAACTAATGAGATAGTGGTGGTATGGAATATAGTCCTTAACGGCGTCCAGATTATCACCATTTGTAAAATAATCGAGCTTAATATCGCCCATATTAACCACATATTTGAAAATAAACCTCTAAATGCCGAGATGCGGTCACTTCTACAGTTCATAACATTGAACATCTGAAGCATCATTAAGGTGGTAAATGCCATTGTGCGGGCATAATCAAGATTTTCTTGAGGATTATAAAGATAAAATATTCCCAGTGTAGAGAGCATCATTATTATCCCAATGCACACCATCCAGGCAAATCGTCTGATGGAAACAATCTTTTTTTCTTTTTTCCTCGGCGGACTGGACATTATCCCCCTATCCGGCGGGTCTATGCCCAGTGCTAAAGCGGGTAAGCCATCGGTCATAAGATTTATCCATAAGATTTGTAAGGCTAATGCAGGTAAAGGCAGACCAATCATTATTGCAGTGAATATGGTAAATACCTCACCTAAATTAGAACTGAGTAAATAGGTGACAAATTTCTGGATATTATTGTAGATAGTCCTTCCTTCTTCAACCGCATTGACGATAGAGGCGAAGTTATCATCCCTGAGAATCATCTCAGAGGTCTCTTTGGCGACATCCGTGCCGGTTATTCCCATTGCAATTCCAATATCTGCGTCTTTTAAAGCCGGGGCATCATTTACCCCATCCCCGGTCATCGCCACGATATGGCCGTTCTTTTTTAATGCTTCGATTATCTGCATTTTATGTTCTGGAGAAACCCGGGCATAGATACTGACTTCTTCAACTATGCTATGCAGGTTTTTAATCTCATCTAATTCCTTACCGGTTAATGCCTTACCTGTCATTTCTAATTCTTTGGCGATTGCCATTGCTGTTAATTTATGGTCGCCAGTTATCATCACAACTTTTATACCGGCGGTTTCACATTTTTTTATGGCGGCTTTTACCTCTTCTCTTGGCGGGTCAATCATCGCCTGTAACCCGACAAAGACTAAATCATCTTCCGTAGGTTTTGTCGTCTGGGTTTCTTTAAAGGCAAACCCTAAGATGCGTAAGGCATCCTGAGCAAACCCTTCATTTATTTTATGGATTTTTTCTTCGTATTCTTTTGTTAATTTCCTTATTTTGCCATTGATGTAGATTTGGCGGCATTTTTCAAGAATAATATCTGGTGCTCCTTTGGTATAAGCAAAGAGTTTATTATCTATTTGATGGACAGTAGTCATCATCTTTCTTTTAGAATCAAAAGGGATTTCTGCTACCCGTGGATATTTTTTCTCTAATTCTTCTTTTATTAATCCTGCCTTTGCCGCACTGACGATTAAACTTGCCTCGGTTGGGTCACCAATGACTTTCTCTCCCTCAAGATTGGCATCATTGCATAAAACACCTATTCTTAACAATAACTCCTCCGGCGGTTTAGAGAAAGTCCCTTTGACAGAATAACCACTGCCAGTAACATTTATGACCTCATCATTTACAAATATTTTTTCTACAGTCATTTGATTACAGGTGAGTGTCCCTGTTTTATCTGAGCAAATGACTGTGGTGCAGCCAAGGGTTTCAACACTGGGTAGTTTTCTAATCAAGGCATTTTTCTTAATCATTCTCTGAACGCCTAATGCAAGGGAAATAGTAACAACAGCGGGTAATCCCTCAGGAATAGCGGCAACGGCTAAGGCAATGGCGGTGATGAACATTTCGATGTATTTACCTGTTTTTATTGCCCCAGCAACAAAAACAAAGATACAAATAGCAATAGTTAACATCCCCAACCATTGACCTAATTGCTTAAGGTTAATCTGTAATGGGGTAAGTCCTTTTTCTACCTCCTGGATTAATTCCGCAATCCTTCCTATCTCGGTATTCATGCCCGTGTTAACTACTACTGCCTTGCCGCGACCTCTGGTGATAATCGTGGATGAGAAAACTATATTCTTTTGCTCAGGCAGTGGTATTTTTTCGGCTAATAAAATCGCTTCTTTTTCAACCGGGGTGGATTCTCCGGTTAAAGATGCCTCTTGTGTCTGGAGATTTATTGCCTCGATTAACCTTGCGTCTGCGGGTATTTTATCCCCTTCTTCTAAAACTAAAATATCTCCAGGAACAATCTCCTCTGCAGGTATTTCACAAACCTTGCCTCCTCTAATCACCTTTGCTTTTAGCGAAATAAGTTTCTTTAGTGCCTCGATACTCTTTTCAGCCCGATATTCTTGAACAAAGCCTAAAACAGCATTTAATACAAGAATGCCCGCAATTACTATGGCATCAAGGTATTCTTGAATAAAAAGGGAAATAACAACAGCCGCAATCAATATTCCAACAATAAAGCTTTTGAATTGATTGATGAAGATGGTGAAAGGACTGATTTTTTTAATTTCTTTAAGGATATTTAGTCCAAATTTTTCAAGCCGCTTTTCTGCTTCAATGATAGATAAACCGTGTTTAGAGGTGTTAAGTTCTGTAAATATAGATTCTACTTCTTTAGCATAGGGCATTTCAACGGGTGGTGGGGTTAACTGAGTTATTTTGGAAATCGCTTGTGCCATAATTGATATTATACTACTTCTCGAAGTAGATGTCAATTGAAAGTTTTCACCCATCAAGTTTTTCTCTTGACGAAGTAAAAACTTTATGCTATCATTTATAATAGTCGTTCAGATAATATAGCAGTTATTAGTCAAAACTTTACTCAGAGTGGATAAGTAAAAAAAATCCCAAATCCCAAGCACCAAATCTCAAATAAACACCAAATTCCACATACCAAAAAGCGAATTAGAGATTAGTGAATTAGAGATTAGATTTTACTAATTCGCTTAATTCACTAATTCACTAAATAGAATTTGGAATTTGTGATTTGGAATTTCAGAGCCATATCTATGTCAAATTTCGATTAATAAGTGCTATAATTATCTTTCCGATTCATAATCTACGATTCTATTGTCCAATCCATTTGTTATTCCTGTAAATATACCTGACCTTTCCTATTATTTTGAGACCTGCGTCTTGCCAACCTATTTTCTCAAATTCTAACTTTGTATTACTAATCCACTTTACATTGGATGGTCCCCATTCATCTATAATTAATTGGTATTCCTCGACAAAATGATCGTTTAATAAACGAATTATTTGAAATCCGTTTGGACAATAATGTGCTTCCAAGTCAACATTATAAGAAACTAATCGTTGCTTATCAGGGGAGACCTTTATTTTACCAACAATCTTAATTTTTTCTCCACTGTTTTTATTAATAAGCATATATTCACCACCTTCATAATAGTGAATCTGTATCACATAAATATTTAGATTTTCGAGTAATTCACGAAATGTATACAGTTCTGTCTCATTTCCCTCTTTATCAATATCTTCTAAAGTTAATTGTCCTCCATTATCCAATTTCAACAAGAGTCTATCTGACTGTCGAATAACGAAGTTCTTGTATCGGTTGAGTTGATATTTCTCAAGTTTCTGTGCACACTCATAAGAATTCGTACAATTACATAATCCATCTAAATGTGGTATTCTGCTTTGAGATCCAATCAAAGTAATAATCAAAAAAATCACTGCTATATCTCTCATCATCTTTTCCCCTCAGCCTAACGATAAAATAACCTGCTCTGTCAGGTTCATTGTTTTGTTAGCAATTCATTTCTTTGTCATTTCCTCTCCACACTACTTCTTCGCCGCTTCTGCTCCAAGCCACTTCCTCACTACTCCTGCTCCGAATCTGGTTCTTCGCTGCTCCTCTTCCAAGCTACTTCTTCGCTATTTCTGCTCCAGGATACTTCTTCACCACTTCCGTTCCGAGTCCATTTCTTCGATGCTTCTGCTCCACTCTACTTCTTCGCCACTT
>JBFLYA010000304.1 GCA_040757115.1 bacterium
ATATTAGTAGGGGCAAACCGTGAATGTGGAATGCACAATAATTCGGTGAGGCAGAGGAAAAGGAAAAGACAGCGAATGAGAGCTTTTGTCTAACCCTGCGTTGCAGTTGACGGCGGGGGACTGTGCCATGGTTAGAGTTTTGTGGTCTCTCAAAGTTTTATCTTGCTATCAAACTTTTGTGATAATTCTCCCCGCCGCACCTGAACTTTATCGTTAGATTGCATCTCGCAATCCAAGGAGGGCAGAATTAGCATGAAGAAGGACTGGATCGGTCTTGAACATCTTCCCCACCTACTTGGCATCCTGGGTATAGTCGCAGTCTATGGAGTGATTAATGTATTTCTCTGGTTCAGCCAAGATTGGTTTCACTATGGGAAAAAAGAAGGAGTTGAAGGCCATTGTAGCCCAGATGGACCAACTTAAGGTTGTGATTCGAGAAATGGAATTACATCTCTCTTCAACCGAGAAGGGTCTGGAGAAAATTAGGGGTGAAGTTGAACAGTACAAAATGAACATACCCAAATATGAGTCTCTGGCTACCGATGGACGCTTACCGCCCAAACTCTACCGAGAGTACTCTGCGATGGTTGGTTCCGGCAATGTAAAAATAAGAGAATTCAACCTGAAATCGGCAAGTAGCTGAGTGAAAAGGGGAGGTGGAGGTAAAAAAGGAGGATATTTTGACAAATTTGGGAGAGAATTAAGGAAAAAATGAAGGGAATTGTAACCGTTCAGCCACTACATTTGGGCTTTTAGGAATTACAAAACACAAAATATAGTATTTTGAGAGCCTGTTTTGCTTCCTTTTTTGAGCCTATAAAAAGCGGTGGTTACTATATGTAGGGGGCACCAGCAATTATCACCAAACATCTTGCGTTTCACCCACCTGAACGGTTACGGGGAATTAGATAACGGATAGCAAAGAGAAGGGATTAAGATGGGAGTGAGTCATAATTTGGACACAATACGAGTGTTGGAGTTCTTTGAGAAGTAAGATTTAAGGGAGTGTTTATTTAGCATCGAACTGGAACAGGGCTAAAACCATTAGCTACAAAATAGAAGAAAGCATCAAGATTTTTTTGATAGTCAGGATGATAGATTCGAGGAATTTATTGGTTGCCAGTTTAATTCGATGATACCTGCCACTACCGAGGATATTGCCAGGAACATTGATAATTTCTCTGCGGATGGTTTTAATTTCACACCTTTTTTTATCATCAGGCAAGCAAACCTGTCTATACCAATTCATCAGGTTGTAGGCGATAGATTTGATGAGCATAAAGGCGTGATTGCGAATTTTGAGATGCTGAGATGCTTCTTCTACAGCAAAACCATCTTTGAGTTCATCTATTTTGTTCTCGACATTAGCCCTATCATCATAGAATTTCATAATCTGGGCAGGTTCTTCTTCCATGTTGGTGACGACAGCTTCATAACGATAGAAATCTTTATAGTCGAGGAGGAGTTAGGGTGTATCTTTATCTATTTTCACTCTACGGATGACAAATCTTCTTGGTTTTTCCCAGGTTTTAAGGATAAATTCTTTACTGGTAACACTGGTGTATTCGTCAATATCTTGCCAGTCTTTTTCAGGAATGGAGAGGATGAATTTTCTAATGTTCTCTTTTAGCGGAGCTTTGCAGACATATTCTAAATATAAGGATTCAAACTTCTTGAAGTTATCTTCATCAAAGAAACCTTTATCCAGTCTAAGTCTTTTAGCTACATAATTGTGAGACAACAAGTCAAGACAAGTTTGAAAGAAAGGGATGAATTCACCATTACTATGGACATCACCCGAGTAGAGATTAAGATGAACTAATTCATCGGATGAGCCAATAAAACAGACCTTAACTTTGAAGGAAGGTTGACCATGATAACGAGGATTATAGCCAACTTCACTACCTTTTTGATGACCATGAAGCGTGACAACTGAATCATCAAAATCTAAGGTGACCTCGACAGGACCTGACCATTTTGATTTGAGAGCGATTATTTGTTTATTGATATTTATAAGTTCATCGATATGTTTGTTCTGGAAGTCAGAGAGCATATCACGGAATACTTTTTCTGAAGGGAAAGAAGGGATTTGTTTCAGGTCAAGGTAACCTGGATCAAAGCGTAAAGATTCTGTATGGTCAAAACGGGACAAACCCAGACAGCAAGAGTCAATCAGATGTTCTAATGTTTGAGGAGCAGGATAATGCTGTTGGGTGCTTTAGAAAGAGTGAAGTTATCTTTAATGATACCTTTAAAATCAATGGCTTGTTTAAAGGTTTCGATGGTATGAAAGTTACCAAAGGCAGTGACTGATGGATTATCAAATTCAACATCGAGATTAACGTGCCTTAGTTTTCGGACTAATTTTCGTTTATTTTTCTCCAGGGCGATGATTTCAGGTCGTCGTTCACGACGAGGGCGAGTATCTATTTGAAAAGTAGTAACAGGTATCATAAAATTGGCCTCCTTTTTATATTATCTTTAGTAATATCAATTACTTACATAAAGTATAACATAGAAGGGGGCCACTGTCAAGCATTTTTGTTAAAAAATTTGCAGATTTTTTAATGAGTTAAGTATTTATATATCAAAAACTTAAAGGCATGGAAAAACGGTCAGTTGCCGATTTGAGGTCAACGAAGCATTAGGGGTCTATAAACGGGAATACAATGAGTACTCGGTAAAAGTCGGTGAATACAATGCGTTCATTCCTCGTGCGAACGAGCTTGCGAAAATCGTCGGAACTCATTGGTATGTGGTTCCAATGATCCTGCCGACTCGAGCTCCGATCCGCGAGTGATTAGCGAACTATCTAACTCCGATGGATTGGGTGGTACCGTGAAAGTAGAACGCAGAATTTATTCGACAAAAGATTCTTTCAGATGCATACTATGCCCACAACAACCGAGCTTTTAAGTGAAAATTTAGATGAGGAGATAAATGAAATTCGTAATAAATATATGATAAAGTTATTGAAAAGGAGTGATAGAAATCATGGTCAATATTCAATTAGAGTTACAGCCACAGACAGAGGAACGCCTTCAAAAAATTCTTGGTCAGTATCACAATCAAGAAATGTTTGCCCAACATATCATTGCATATCAAATTGCTGAATTGAAACAAGCTCTTCTTAATATTCGATTAGATCTACAGCAATTTGAGCAGAAATATCAATTAAAAACAGAGGAATTTTATCAGCAATTTCAAAAGGGTCTGCTTGAAGATACGGAAGACTTTATGATATGGGCAGGCGTTTATGAGATGTTTCAAGAAAATAGTCGAA
This sequence comes from bacterium, assembly GCA_040757115.1. NCBI lineage: Bacteria > bacterium. The sequence continues at coordinate 3,284 of JBFLYA010000304.1, forward strand.
AACTAAGGGAATTACAATGATTGAAGCCTATTTTGAATATGTCGAAAAGACCATTCAAGATTTTCCTAATATCCGATCATATACACTCAGTAAGAAGGTCTATAATGCGAAACAAGGCTTTATCAGAGGCATAATTCTGTTTGATGATGACACTCGACTTGAGTTTGTGGAAGTCAAAGATGTGGATGTGAGAGAGAAAATCAAATATCGCTATCAATATATGGGTAAAGACCATACCATGTTCTTTCGGTATGATAATGCCTCTCATCACCCTCATATTCTGACGTTTCCCCATCATAAGCATGTAGATAAAGAACATGTGAAAGAAAGCCATGAACCTGCATTAGATGATGTGTTATTGGAAGTTGCTCAAAGAAGACATTTAAAGAAACAGGAGTAACTTTAAGAGAAAAAAAGAAGAGAAAAGTAGGATTGAGGGAAAAATTCGGGGACATAATACTAAATTATTAAGAAGGAAAGCAAGTCAGAAGAAGAAAAAAGACGAGGGAGTGTATCTTTTACCTAACGAAGCGTTGCAGCGGACGGCGGGGGATTGTGCCGTGATTGAAAGTTTTGTAGTATCTCCATAGGTAATCGTGCTTACAAAGTTTGGTGGTAATCCGCCCCGCAGCAGGTGAGCTCTATCGTTAGAATAATAAAAATAATCACACAGAGACACAAAGTCACAAAGGAATTGAATAAAACAATAAACCTTTGTGTTCTTTGTGGCTTTGTGTGAGAAAATAAAAAGGAGATATTTTAGGGTCAACC
>JBFLYA010000305.1 GCA_040757115.1 bacterium
CAATATATCGTTCCTACGGAACTGATTGATTTGTCTATCTATTCCTACCGATATTATGTTCCTAACGGAACGATTATTCTCATGCCTTATTTATGGGTATTATCCTATGTAAACTTCCAGTTAATAATCGCTATATGTATTTCAATAGCTGCACCAATAATCTTTTCTGATATCTGATTTATTTCTATGTCTTCTGTGTTCCTCTGCGTCTCTGCGGTAAATTACCACCTGAACGGTTACAAATTCAGGGAGTGAAGTTTTGAGGATGGTTTCCCAAATGTCACTAATTCCCTGCATAAATAGAGTCTATAGTCTTGTGTCTGATGTCCAGTGTCTGAATTACAGTTGACATAAATGATATTCTTTGCTATACTTTCACCAGGATGTTTAATAAAAAGGATATATCAATCCTATTAATTTTAATTGGCGTAACACTACTCTTTTTTGCCAGAGTATTAGTAACGGATTTTACCTTTGGATATGGTGATATTCATCGGTATTTTTATCCAATTCGCTATTTTAGTGCCTCTGCCATAAAGGAAGGTATCATCCCTTTCTGGAATCCTTATTTATTTGCTGGCATTCCAAATTTAGCCGCTTTACAACCAGCAGTATTTTATCCTATGTCTATCTTAACCTACATCTTTCCTTTCTTCTTTGGAATTAAACTATTTATCATTTCCCATTTTACATTAGCCTCAATTTTTACCTATCTATTGATGCGTAATTTCAATATCAGTAGAACTGGGTCTTTAATCTCAAGCGTTACCTACGGGTTTGGTGGATTTGTTTTATCCGTAGTTGATATGCTTACCACTCTAAGTGCCGCTACCTGGACGCCACTTATCCTTTTATTCTATACTAAAGCATTAACAAACAAACATAACATTTATCTTATGTTAACCGGGTTATTTTTAGCCGTCCAATTTTTAGCCGGCGAACCAACGCAATTGTATGGAAGTTTAATTATGTTAGTCCTATTCTGGTTATTTCAACCACAACCTTTAAAAAAATGGATATTTCAAGGGATTACTCCATGGGTAATTTGTATCGGATTAGTCCTTTTCCAGATATTGCCTTTTTTAGAGATGGGTTTATTTTCAACCCGCACCGGCGGAGTTAAGTTCACCCATGCCACAAGTCTATCATTAGGACCGCATGAATTATTAAATTTAGTCTTACCTTATTTTACAGGTAATTTTATTGACGAGAGTCATTTCTGGTTTGGTCAATCCTGGCTTGAGAGCATCTATATGGGCATTTTGCCTTTATTATTTGTGTTTACGGCAGTGCTTTTTATAAGAAAAAACCACCTCGTTATCTTCTTTACCTCAATTATCCTTATTTTTCTTATCCTTTCTTTAGGTCGGCTTCTTCCAATCTATGAGTTACTTTATAAATATTTACCTGGTTTTAGTATGATTAGATACCCGGTTAAATTTTTCTCTTTTGCCGCATTTGGATGTAGTATCTTAGCGGGTTTTGGATATGACTACTTTCGGGGTCAAACCTTGAAAATAGAATTTAAAAATAAATTCTATTTTCAAGGTCTAACCCCATTAATCCTATTTCCCTTTTTAAAAAAGATTTATTTTCCAGATGCAACTGACCTTCAGATAGATACATGGGCAAATAGCATTTTTTTAAATTTTATTATCGTCTGCTTAATTATTATCTCCTGTATTTTGCTTATCTCTTTGTTATTTAAAAACAAAATTCCAATATCCGCATTTAATTTTGGGATAGTTAGTTTTGTTATCCTCGACTTATTTCTGTTTGGGAGCAGAATTAATCCCTTTGTTCCTCAAAAGATTTATGGATATAAATCAGAGGGTTTAAGATTTATCTTGCAAGATAGGGATTTTTATCGTATCTTATTAGAGCCGAAAAGTGAAAAGTATTTCCATATCATTCGTGGAGCGACATTGGAAGAGGCACTGATAAATGTCCAGCAATCTTTAGTCCCAAATTCAGGGCTTTTCTACAAAATTTTTGATGCCGAAGGCTATGAATCTTTAACCCTGAATGATTACAACCATGTTTTAGAATTGATTAAAAAAGAAGGAAGGTTAAATTTATTAGACTTATTGAATGTTAAATATCTTATCTCTAAGTTTGAATTAAAAATGCCGCACTTAAAACTTGTGTATGAAGATGCCGCAATTAAAATATACCAGAATATGACCTGTCTGCCAAGGGCATTTTTTGTCTCAAAGATACGAGTAATCGAAAATAGGGCTAAAATTTTAGAGGTAATGAACAGATTGAATTTTAATCCAATGAGAGAGGTAATTATAGAAGAAGGAATCCAACATAAATCCAAAATTTTGCCTTGCAACAATCTTCGAATTCAAAATCCAAAATCCAAAATAAAAATTATAGATTACCAACCTAACAAAATTATCCTTGAAGCGTCTTCTAAGGGAAATTGTCTTTTATTTTTAAGCGATACCTATTATCCTGGCTGGCAGGCTTACATAGATGGTAAGTTAACAAAGATTTATCGGGCAAACTATGCCTTTCGGGCAATTAGTTTCCCGGCAGGTAATCATAAAGTAGAATTTATCTATTTTCCATTTAGTTTTTTAGTGGGGATAATTGGAAGCATTGTCAGTGGATTTATATCAGCAACTCTACTTATGACAACCTTCGTGGTCAAACCTTCAAAATAGAATTTATTTTTAAATTCTATTTTCAAGGTTTGCCATTAATCCGTTCAACCTTTAATTAAAATAAAGATTATTCCTGTGATTACAGAAATAACCAATGGAGCGAATAATCCCATTGTCCAGTAGAAATGGCTGTCAACTTTCTTAGTTAAATTATCTATCCTGGCATTTAAACGCTGGTCTAACCCATCTATTCGCTTATCTAACCCATCTATCCTGGCACTTAGACGCTGGTCTAACCCCTCTATCCGCTTATCTAACCCATCTATCCTGGCATTTACACTCTTATCTAACCCATCTATCCGCTTATCCGTCTCATCAAACCGCATTATGACATATTCTTTCAATTCATCTATCCGCTTATTTGTCTCATCTATTCTGGTATGTAAACCATCTATCCTAGCATCTAATCGTTGTGTATTTATTGCTATTATGGTTTCTAATTGCTGTGTATTTCGCCTTATCTCAGACCGCATTGCTTCTATTTCTGTAACAAAGCGTTTTTCTCGCTCATCTAAATAGCGGTCATAGTAAGGTGGGATTATCTCTTCTGATTTTATTGCATGGGCTGGCATAGCCATTATTATCTCCTCTGGTATTTGGTAACCAATTTTTGTAACCGTTCAGGGATATAGCCACAGAGTCACAGAGAGAATATATAACCCCGAATGAATACGAATAATAAAAAACAGGAAAGCGAACCTAAAGGTTCCCCCTACACTTATCGAATGTCACAGGTTAATTTGTGTCTATTTGTGGCTAATTTTCCTAATTCTCTGCGAACTCTGTGCCTCTGTGGCTGAACGTTTACCAATTTTTTAATTTTCTAAGGTGATATTATTATATTATACAATCAATAATTTGTCAAGAAAAAGTTACCACGAATTAAACGAATTTTACGAATGAATACTAATTATTAGAATAATGTAATCGTTCAGGTGGTCTGGTGTCTGGGTGTCTATGTGTCTGGGTTACATAGACTACCTGACACTTAGACACATTTTTATTCGTCCAATTCGTGAAATTCGTGGTATATTATACTTTCCTATATGATCAAGAAAAAAAAGGGATAATTTTTCCACCGCAAGATGCCACAGAGAACGCAAAGAATAAAAAAACAATTGGATTGACACCACTTGTGGTATAGCACTTATTAATCGAAATTTGACATAGATATAGCTATGAAATTCCAAATCACAAATTCCAAATTCCAAACAAATTCGAATGACCAAAATTCAAAACATTACCCCCACTATAGTTTCGTGATTTTTAGAAGATTGAAATCCCCTGAAAACACAAGGAAGAGGAATTATTGCAAAGTTATGGCTAAACCATGAGTTGCAAAAAATAGTGAGTGAATTACAAAATTCCAAATCACA
>JBFLYA010000306.1 GCA_040757115.1 bacterium
TGTTTTCCACAATCAATTTCTACCTATTTCTATAAATTTCAATCTATTTCTATTATCTTATCTCCATATCACTCTTATCTCCTTATCCCCTTTCTTACACTTTTGATATATAGCCTGAACGGTTACACCTAATTTATCATAGATTTTCACAAAAGTCAATTTTTTTTAATGTGGTTAACTTTACAGAGGCGATAGGATTTTCTCTATTTTCCAATTAAATCTTTTATTCTGTATCTTAAATTTTACCCTTAAAAAGGCAATAATTCCCAGCAAAATAACCCCAAAAGCATCTCTAAACCTTGCCCCTGGCACATAAGTATCAACATTTACAGGATAGTTATTATCCATTTTAATCTTAAGTCGTGCGGCAATAATTCCCATTTCTTGCTCACAACTATAGCGATAACCGGTATAATAAGGTAATATCTTATTTATTACTTTTGCCTCAAAGATTCTAAATCCTGATTCAACATCATTAAATCTAAATCCACTGATAAAAGATGCCCAGAGAGAAAGAAATCTATTCCCGAATTTCTTATAAAAAGGATAGATTGAAAAATCCCGTTTGGTAATAACCATCTCAAATCTTCCTTTCTCTAAATATTCGATGATTGATGTGATATTTTCTGGTTCATGTTGTCCATCGGCATCAATAGTGATAATTAAATCATCCGGAGAGAGCTGGTTTGAGTCTAATAGATGTTTGACAAAACAAAAGCAATTCCAGAATACCTTACCTTTGCCACTATTGGGGTTTAATGAGAAGAAATAGAAATTTTCCGCGTGGTTTCTGTTCCATTCAATAATCTTTTGTTTAGAGGTATCCGTAGAACCATCATCAACGACAATGAAGGTATGGACATAAGGCTTTAAGCGATTTAAGACATCAACAACTGTTTTTTCTTCATTAAATACGGGTAGGATAACAATTCTTTTTCTCATCCCTTATCCTAACTTTACTCCTTTACTCGCCATTTCGTCTCCTGTGGGGTGTCTTCTAAGATTATATTTAAGGTATTCAAATCAGCCCGAATTTTATCTGCCATTTGCCAATCTTTTTTATCTCGTGCCATCTTACGGAGATTGACGATTATCTCCATTAATTTCGGCACTAATTCATCCTTTGGTTTTGTAGATATTTCCTTAAATAATCCAAATATATCGCCCAATTTATAGACGGTTTCTTGAGCTAATTTAAGTAATGCCCGGGCTGAAAATCGCGAGCATTCATATAAAGTATCCATTTGAGAGATAAATTTATTGATGGCGGTAACTAAATCATATAAAGAGGCTAATGCTATCGGTGTGTTAAAATCATCATCCATTGCTTGAATGAATCTTTCCTCTGTTTGTTTAATCGCCTCATAAAATTCACGGTCCTTTTCCTCCAGCCGGCTCGGGTCAAATTTAATAAGTGTTTCTTGTTCCCCTGGTAATAATTGATAGAGCTGGGCATCAATTGATGTCGTTGATTCAATCTTAAGAAAGTCAGTTACATTTCTTAAGGTATTGTAGAATCGTTGAATTCCTGCCTTTGCCTGTTCTAAGTTTTCAACTGAAAATTCAACCGGGCTTTTGTAATATGTATTGAGGAAGAATAATCGAATCACATCAATCGGGTAATTTTCTAAAACACTTTTTATTAAAAACTCATTACCAAGTGATTTAGACATTTTTTCTTCATTTAAGGTAACCATCCCATTATGAATCCAAAAATTAGCGAATTTTTTACCGGTATAACTTTCAGACTGGGCGATTTCATTTTCATGATGTGGGAAGACTAAATCCTGACCACCACCGTGAATATCAAAGGTTTCACCTAAATATTTAATGGACATTGCCGAACATTCGATATGCCAGCCGGGCCTACCTTTGCCAAACGGACTATCCCATGCAGGTTCGCCTTCTTTTGCTGATTTCCACAGGGCAAAATCTTGCGGTGATTTTTTACGGGTATCAATTTCAAATCGTGTTCCGTGTATCATCTCATTTAAACTTCGACCGCTTAATTTACCATATTCTTTAAACTTACTTACTTCAAAAAATACATCGTTCTCAACCTGGTAAGCAAAGCCTTTTTCAATCAGAACCTTAATAAAATCAATAATTTCCTGAATATGTTCAGTAACTCTCGGGTAATAAGTCGCCCTTTTAATACCCAATTTATCCATACATTTAAAATACTCATCGATATATTTTTTTGCCAGTTCTTCAGAGGAGGTATTTCGTTGTTTAGCTCGTTCGATTATCTTATCATCAATATCGGTAAAATTCTGGATAAAAATAACCTCATAGCCTTTATATTCCAGGTATTTTCGGATAATATCAAAGGTAATGTAGCACCGGGTATGTCCCATGTGGCAATCCGAATAAGGTGTCAGCCCGCAGACATACATCTTTATCTTGCCTTCTTGAATGGGCACAAATTCTTCTTTTTTTCGACTAAGTGTATTATAAATTTTCAATGCCATACTTTAGTTTTTGCCTTTCTCCCGAAGTATATATGTATTTCCTAAATAACGGACTCATTTCGTTATTATCAACACCTTTGTAACTGCCGTATATGTTTTTCTTCCAAAGGTGAAAACAATTTCATCTTTTTTAGAAACAATTTCTTTATCAAAGAAATTATCAATCTTCTGGAATACAAGTGGAAAATCTCTCTTTAACTCCCAGCTTTGTTCAGGACTGTCTTTATCCAAAAGGACAACAAATAAATTGTTCCTGAACCACACCCCAAGAAAAAGTTTTGACTTTCAAGAAACACTCTCTATTTCAAATTTTATGTCTCTATTTTCTACTTCATACTTAATGAATAAAATACCTCTTTCACTAAAATCGCTATTTCGTGCTTTTTGTTTTGCTCGGCCATTAAAATCGAATGCTATTAATATCGGTTGGATAGTTTCAATCTCGCTCCCTGCCAGCCTTCCAGCAACCCATTTAGAATATTCAATAACTTGAGAAACATCCTTATCATCAGCAGTATCCCGTTTTAATTCTACAACACTGAATTTATACCTTAAAGGGAATCCAGTATATTTGATGTTTTTGTGATAACAAAGAATATCAATATTTTTCCTTGTAACATGATAAGGAACATTATTGGCAAACCATTCTAAATCTTCGTTTGGACCAAAAATCTTTCTTAAATCCTCTCGCTTTGGATCATCAATATTTGCAATTAGCCATGCTCTTAAAATGTCTTCAAGATAAACTTTACCATCTTGCTCCAATGGTAGTAAAATTTTGTTTTTGTTATTTGATGGATAAGGATTAACTTGTGATGGCTTGTTAATAGCATTACCATTGATTTTTACAAGTAATTCTATAAGTGCCTCAGTTGCTTCAGGATTTATCGTGTTGATACCTCTTGCCCCTTGAATTTTTCTGTAAAACCATCCCCAAAATTTTGATTCATATTCTTTTGTTGAAAATAGATAATCTTCAGGAACTGGCTGTGAAAAATAGTTTAATAATTCAATTTCTACTCTTATTGGCCAAGTTTCACCAACACAGCCAATTGGCGTAGAATCAAAAAACGGTTCACTTACAATTTTATATATACCGTGGAATCCAACTTGCCGTTCATAAAGAAAAACTATATCTCCAACTCGTGTGCCTAAAATGTCTCCTATCATTCCAAAATACGGTTTCTTGCCATTCTTTAAGTTTTCTTCAACTACCTCGTTAAGTGTATTGGGAATTCCTTTGATTCCCACACCCCAAAAACTGTTGTCTCTAACTACCGGAAATGTGTTTTCATCTGTAATAAAAACATGAGCTCTCATACTATTAAACCTTTAGGATATAAAATTTCTTGTTTTATTATCCTTTTAATATTTTCTCTAACACCCATTTCATCGTATACGAACATACTTGAAGCAAATGGTTTGTCGTAAATAAGATTACTGATAATTCCTAAATTTACAGAACAGACTAAAGCATATAGAGTTAAAGATTAGGTCAAATGAAAATGCTCAACTATTGAGGAACAAGAGTATAACCATTTATAAATAAAGTAGTTGTAATTCTTTG
>JBFLYA010000307.1 GCA_040757115.1 bacterium
CAGAGGCAGGTTGTCCCCCGCTGGCGGGGGATTAAGGGGGTGGAAATCTCTTCCACTGGCAGAGAATCAAGAAGGATAGAAAATAAAAGTTAGAAGGAGAAACGCTCATGAACCGTTGGTTCACAAATGAGGATGAAAATAGGTTTGATGGTTCAGGTGAAATCAGGCTGAAGCCTGCGGCTGCCAGCCTTCCCGAGTCCCGAACCCCGAGTCCCGAGTCCCGATTTTCAGAAGAACCCTTCAACCTGATTACGGACACGGAAAACGGACACGATTTTGAATTTTCAGTGTTTCATCCGTGTCCATCTGTGGCTGAATAGTTACAAAAATGAAATGTCAAGATTTGAATTAATTGCCCCATTTAAACCCTGTGGTGACCAGCCAAAGGCAATTGCTCAATTAACCGCAGGAATTAGCAAAGACTTTAGATACCAGACACTTTTGGGAGTGACCGGCTCGGGGAAAACATTTACTGTGGCTAATGTCATTGCCCAGATTAATAAGCCAACTTTAGTCATCTCGCATAATAAAACCTTAGCCGCTCAACTCTATTATGAGTTAAAAGGTTTTTTCCCACACAATAGCGTGGAATATTTCGTGAGTTACTATGACTACTACCAGCCTGAGGCTTACCTTCCGGCTACCGATACCTATATTGAGAAGGATTCCTCGATTAATGAAGAATTAGATAGATTACGGCTGGCGGCTACCTGTTCACTAATTACCAGACAGGATGTCATCATCGTTGCCTCGGTCTCCTGTATCTATAATATTGGCTCACCACAAGAATATAAAGATGCCTATCTTTTCCTCGAAACAGGGGAGAACTTCCCAAGAAATGAAATTCTTAAACGATTAGTTGAGATTCACTACGAGCGAAATGATATAGACTTTTCAAGAGGGAAATTCAGGGTTAGAGGGGATACCATTGAAGTTTTCCCATCCTATTATGAAGATACTGCTTACCGAATTGAGTTATTTGGCGATGAGGTCGAAAAAATCTGTGAGATTAATCCTTTGACCGGTAAAATAACATCAGTTTCAAATCGGCTTCTTGTTTATCCGGCAAAGCATTTTGTAACGACACAAAGCCGTTTGGAACGAGCATTACTTTCAATTGAAATGGAATTGGATGAAAGGGTAACTCATCTGAGAGGGCAAAATAAATTATTAGAAGCTCAGCGATTAGAATCTCGGACTAAATATGATATGGAGATTATGCGGGAGATAGGGACATGCCACGGCATAGAGAATTATTCAAGGCATTTTGATGGCAGACGACCAGGAGAGCGACCATGGACACTGATTGATTATTTCCCAAAAGATTTTCTTCTCATTATTGATGAGTCCCATGTTACTTTGCCCCAATTGAAAGGTATGTATGAAGGGGATAGGTCAAGAAAGCAAAGTCTTGTAGATTATGGTTTCCGTCTCCCATCGGCTTATGATAATCGACCTTTAAAACTTGCTGAATTTGAAAGGTTGATGCCACAAACAATATTCGTTTCGGCTACACCTGGAGATTATGAACTAAAAGTAAGTAGTCAAATCGTAGAATTAATCATTAGACCAACAGGGTTAGTTGACCCAAAACTCGATGTCCGAAAGGTTGAAGGTCAAATAGATAATTTAATCCGTGAGATTAGGGCTCGGGTAGCAAATAAAGAGCGGATTTTAGTTACAACCCTGACCAAGCGAATGGCAGAAGACCTGGCGGAATACCTTTCTAAAATGGATATTAAGGTTAGATACCTGCATTCTGAAATCCAGACATTAGACCGTGTTGAGATTTTACGGGATTTGCGGCTGGGCGAATTTGATGTTTTGGTAGGGATAAATCTTTTACGAGAAGGATTAGATTTGCCTGAGGTATCACTGGTTGCGGTTTTAGATGCAGATAAGGAAGGATACCTGCGCTCCGAGCGGTCTTTGATTCAGGTATTTGGTCGCACCGCAAGACATATCAATGGTCAGGTGATTATGTATGGAAATACGATTACCGGCTCAATGAAAAGGGCAATTGATGAAACCAATCGAAGAAGAAAGATTCAAATGGAATATAACCAAACTTATGGTATTACTCCTCAAACTATTCAAAAGGCGATTGCTGAATCTCTTGTAACCACACCCAAAGAACCCAAATCCCTGAAAGATGCAAGAGTAAAATATAAAATAAAAGGCGATATTTCATCAATTGTTAAGGAATTAGAGAGGCAGATGTATGAGGCGGCGGACAATTTAGAATATGAAAAAGCCGCAGTCTTGCGAGATGAGATATATGAATTGAAAAATCAGTTATACACATCTTAGAAGTAGCGTAACCGTTCACCGCAGAGACGCAGAGAAAAACACATCCCTAACCCCTCTCAAGAGGGGAATACAACCCCCTAACCCCCTTTGTTAAGGGGGAATAAACTTGCTTTTCATCGGTTCCTTGGTCTATGGTCTATGGTCTGTAGTCTATGGTCTATGGTCTATAGTTCTCAATACTTTTTGCAAAAGTTCATTGGTAATCTTAGGATTAGCCTTGCCGCGGGTGAGTTTCATCACCTGCCCAACTAAGAAACCTAATACTTCCTTTTTACCTGATTTGTATTCTTCAACTGCCTTTGGATTAGCAGTTATTACCTGCTCAATCACCTTTGCCATTTCATCGCTATCACTGATCTGGACTAATTCTTTTTCCCGAATTATTTCATACGGTAATTTGCCAGTTTTAAATATTTCAGCCAATACCTCTTTACCTATCTTTCCACTTATCGTGCCATTATCAATTAGCTCCAACATCTTTGCCAGATGAGTTGGAGTAAGCCTGGTTTGAGTAATGGTTAAATTTGACTCGCCTAAAAATCCTAAGACCTCGGTCATTATCCAATTACTTACTATTTTGGGTTTGGGGTAAAGTTTGGTGGTATTTTTAAAGAACTCGGCTAATTGCTTTGTTGCAGTCAATACCTCACTATCATAAACTGGCAATCCATATTCTTCAATGAACCTTTTCCTTTTTGCCTGAGGCAATTCAGGAATAGTTGCTTTTATCTCATCTATCCATTGGGATGATACTTCTAACGGAACTAAATCAGGCTCCGGGAAATATCGGTAGTCATGGGCTTCTTCTTTAGAACGCATTGGTGTGGTAACTTGCTTCTTTTCATCCCATAGCCTTGTTTGTTGAATAATATTTCCACCCTGGGTGATAAGTTTAATTTGCCTTTCTATCTCATAACTCATTGCCTTTTCTACGGCTTTAAAGGAGTTTAGATTTTTTATCTCGGTTTTAGTCCCGAGTTTAACCTCACCAATAGGTCTGATAGAGACATTGGCATCACATCGCAGAGAGCCTTCTTCCATATTACAATCAGAAACCTCAAGATACTCTAAAACACTTTTCAGGTTTGTCAGATACTCATAAGCCTGCTGTGGGGTTTTTATCTCAGGTTCACTGACTATCTCAATTAATGGTGTGCCACAACGATTAAAATCTACAAGACTACTTTCTTCTTCGGTATGAATAAGTTTACCGGCATCTTCTTCTAAATGTATTCGGGTAATTCCTATTTTAGTTGTAGTAATTTCTAAATATCCATTTCTGGCTAAAGGTTCATCATATTGAGATATTTGATATGCCTTTGGCAGGTCAGGATAAAAGTAATTTTTGCGATGGAACTTACAGGTTTGGACGATGTGGCAATTTAACGCTAATGCAGATTTAATCGCATATTCGACCGCTTGTTTATTTAAAACGGGTAATACCCCGGGAAAACCCAGACACACCGGGCAGGTTTGCGAATTAGGCGCTGCACCAAAGCTAATCGAGCAACCACAGAATATCTTAGATTTAGTTTTTAATTGAACATGGACTTCTAATCCAATAATTGCCTCATAATCCATCTTTTACCCCCACAAATTCGGTGGTGTCTGAAAATAACTCTAATAGTGAAATCTATGCAGATTTGGTGTCCAAAAGGGATTTCCTCCAAAGAGCAAAATGCAAAA
>JBFLYA010000308.1 GCA_040757115.1 bacterium
ATAATTAATTTTTTAATTTTATTTTCAACCCCCACCCCCCAATCTTGGGGGCTTTAATAAGGAATTAGGATTGTGGCATTCAAAATGACCAACAATATATATTATACGAGGACGATGAAAATAAAGGAAGGATGCGGGCGGGGATGCTGAAGTCGAACAACGCAGGCTAAAGCTTGCGGCTACCAGCCTTCCCGAGTCCCGAACCCCGAGTCCCGAGTCCCGATTTTCAGGAGAGAGACTAATGGATTTAAAAAAATTTATTGATACCCCGGCACAATGGTTAAATAGTAGTGGGAATTATTCTAATATTGTTATCAGTACCAGGGTAAGATTAGCCCGAAATATTGAGGGTATCCCATTTGCCCATTGTGCGAAAGAATCTGACCTTGATAAGGTTATATTCCAGATAAAAGAGGCAATTAAAAATAATCCCTATCTGACAAATGTAACAATGGTTGAATTAAACAAGGTGAATGACCTTGTTAAACAACTATTAATGGAGCGGCATTTAATTAGCCGCGAACTGGCAGAGAGTAAAAAAGGCGTCGTCTTTATTGGCGACAAAGAGATAATGAACATTATGGTTAATGAAGAAGACCATCTGCGAATACAAACCTTTGCCTCCGGGTTAGACTCAAGGACTACCTGGGAGATGATTAATAAAATAGATGATGAATTGTCTAAATACCTGAACTACGCTTATTCATCGAATTGGGGCTATTTAACTGCCTGTCCAACTAATGTTGGCACAGGGATGCGGACATCGGTGATGATACATTTGCCGGCACTGAATATTACGAATCAGATACGAAAAATTCTTCATGCCATCTCACAAGTAGGATTGGCTATTCGAGGACTTTATGGAGAGGGCACAGAGGCTCTGGGTAATTTTTTCCAGATATCCAATCAGGTAACACTTGGCAGAAATGAGCAGGAAATTACAGATAATACTGAAAAAATTACCAATCAAATCATAGGACATGAGGAAAAGGCACGGGAGATATTAATGAAAAATAACCGTATTCAATTAGAAGACCAGATTATGCGTGCTTATGCGACCTTAGCTCATGCCCGGGTTATAGGCTCAAAAGAGGCATTAGAACTATTATCATTAGTTAGATTAGGCGTGGGAATTGGATTGATAAAAGATATTTCGTTGAAGATTATCAATGAACTTCTGGTTATTTCTCAACCAGCACATGTTCAATTATTCTCAGGAGAAATTTTGAGTTCGCCAGCTCGGGATGTTAAGCGGGCACTCATAATCCAAAAAAATTTAACAAGAGGTGAAGAAAGAAATGTTTGAACGATTTACAGAAAGAGCAAGAATGGTCTTGCAATTGGCACAGGAAGAGTCGAAACGACTTGGGCATGATTACCTTGGCACAGAACATATTCTGTTAGCCTTAATTCGTGAAGGAGGAGGTGTGGCGGCAGAGGTTTTAAAAAGCCTTGGTGTTAATCTTGAATCGCTACGAATAGAGATAGAAAAGCAGGTTCCCTCAGGTGCAGATATGCTGACGATAGGCGATGTTCCTTTTACCCCTCATTCCAAAAAGGTGTTAGAATTAGCGGTAGATGAGGCACGGGTGCTACACCATAATTATATTGGAACTGAACATCTATTGTTAGGCTTAATTCGAGAAGGAGAAAGTGTTGGAGCAAAGGTATTGATGGCTATGGGTATAAATTTGGAGCAGGTGCGTGACGGCGTAATTAAATTATTAGGTGGAGAAATGCCATCAGCCATTGCTGGTGCACCAGGACAAAAGAAAACAACAACACCGGTCTTAGATGCCTTCTCCCGAGATTTAACCACATTAGCCAAAGATGATAAATTAGACCCTGTCGTTGGCCGCAAAGATGAAATAGAACGAGTAACTCAAATATTATCTCGAAGAACTAAGAATAATCCAGTATTGATTGGTGACCCGGGGGTAGGCAAAACAGCCATTGTCGAAGGATTGGCACAAATGATAGTTAGCGGCAGAGTTCCTGAAGTATTGGCTAATAAACGAGTATTATGTTTAGATTTAGCCGCAGTGGTTGCCGGAACTAAATATCGTGGTGAATTTGAAGAAAGACTTAAAAGAATAATGAATGAAATCAAGCAAAGTCCAGATGTCATTCTATTTATAGATGAAATTCATACCTTAGTTGGTGCTGGTGGTGCCGAAGGAGCAATAGATGCCTCTGCGATTTTAAAACCAGCCTTAGCCCGCGGGGAATTACAATGTATCGGAGCCACAACCTTAGATGAATACCGTAAATATGTGGAGCGAGATGCCGCCTTAGAGCGTCGATTCCAGACAGTTATGGTTGATGAACCTTCAGTTCAAGAAACTTTTGAGATTTTAAAAGGATTGAGAGATAAATATGAGGCACATCATCGCGTCAAATTTAGTGATGCGTCATTAGATGCCGCGGCTAAACTTGCACATCGATATATTGCCGATAGATTCCTTCCGGATAAAGCTATTGATTTAATGGATGAAGCTGGGGCAAAGGCACGACTACGCATTATGACTAAACCACCTGACCTTAAAGATATGGAAAAGGAATTAGAGCAAATAATTAAAGAAAAAAATGCCACTATCACTTCACAAGAATATGAGAAAGCCGCAACCTTGCGTGATAAAGAAAAAGAAATTAGAAAAAAAATTGAGGAGACAAAGAAAAAATGGGAAAGTGAACATCAGGAAGAAGCTACAAATGTTATCATCGAGGAAGATATTGCGGATATTGTCTCCAAATGGACGGGTGTTCCTGTCTTCAAACTGGTCGAAAAGGAATCTGAGAAATTATTACGGATGGAGGAAGAAATTCATAAACGGATTATCGGCCAGGATGAGGCTATTTCTGCCCTGTCAAGAGCAATGCGCCGCGCCAGAACCGGCTTGAAAGACCCAAAAAGACCAATGGGCTCATTTATCTTTTTGGGACCTACTGGTGTTGGCAAAACAGAACTCGCCAGGGCGTTAGCCGAATTCTTATTTGATGACGAGGAGGCTTTGATACAAATTGATATGTCAGAATTTATGGAAAAATTCGCCGTCTCCAGATTAGTCGGTGCTCCTCCAGGATATGTTGGCTATGAAGAAGGTGGAGAATTAACAGAAAAGGTAAGAAGAAAACCTTATTCAGTTATTCTCTTAGATGAAATTGAAAAGGCTCATCCAGATGTGTTTAATATTCTACTCCAGATATTTGAAGAGGGACACCTCACCGATAACCTTGGACATACAGTTGACTTTAGAAATGCGGTGCTTATTATGACCTCTAATGCCGGAGCAAGAGATATATTTGAAGCCAAAGATATTGGATTTAGAAAGGCTACGGCTGAAAAAACTTATGAGGATATTAAAGATAAGGTGCTGGCGGAGATGAAGAAGATATTTAATCCAGAATTCCTTAATAGAATTGATGACACCATTGTTTTTCACCCATTAACTCATGATGATGTTAAGATGATTGTCCAGTTAATGATTGATAAGTTAAATGAACGATTAGAAGAACAAAAGATAACACTGGAATTAACTCAAGAGGGAATATCTTTCTTATCGGAAAAAGGCTATGACCCGGCTTACGGGGCAAGACCACTGCGTAGAGCCATCCAGAAATATGTCGAAGACCCATTATCTGAAGAAATCCTTAAAGGTAAATTCCATAAAGGTGGTAAGATAAGCGTGAATAGGGAAGAGGATAAATTGGTATTTAAAAAGAAAAAAGGTTGAATGTAATCCTTCAGCCATCAGGTTGCAAATATTGTAACCGTTCAGCCACAGAGGCACAGAGTTCACAGAGAATTAGAGAAATTAGCTACATAAGGACACGAATTAACCTGTGACATTCGATAAATGTAGTGCGAACCTTATGGTTTTTGCAAAATTAACTTCCACTTTTCTGGAATACCATAAAATAAATTAAAAATCAAACATCAAAATGTAAAATTAC
>JBFLYA010000309.1 GCA_040757115.1 bacterium
TTTATCCAGAAGTAATACATAGTATCAGCAAAGATGTTTTTTCTCTCTGGAAATTTTGTTTGACCAGTCTTGATTTCATAACTTTCAGTATCTTCAAACTGATATTGCTCATAAAGACTTTGCGGCTCTTGGGTCTGTAATTTCTCTGAAACTTCTTTTATTACAGCAGAAGGAGTTTCTTTTTTGCTTTCGGAATACTTCTTCAAGCAGTGGGGACATAAAGTTCTGTAATATTTTTTTATTTCATCTGCTATCGAAACTTCTAATTTTTTGAAGCCTTCCTTGAGTAAATTAATATCCACAGGCTCAACCATCTTCTTGACAAGAAACCAGGCAACAGGATTTAAATCCTGTGCGACGACTTTACATCCGAGTCTTAAAGCTTCAATGACAGTAGTGCCACCACCCATCATAGAGTCAAGGACTATCTTTCCACCCAAATCCACATCTTTAAGATAAAGCCTCCAGGGATTTTCCAATTCTTCCTTTGTCACAGCACGCCACATGCCATCATCTTCAAGAACCTTTGCATTTTCATCTAAAAGGCTATATAACACGATCGTTCTGAACACACTTCCCAACCTTCTTGCCCACCACTTATGGATAAAATAAATGGGACGGTATTTCTCCTTTGCATGGGCTTCTCTTTCTGCAATCTCATTAACTTGCTCAATAGGAAAATCAATTTCAATGGGTCGTTGTTTCATTTTGGGTGTCCTCTATAATCTTTAAAGTTAATTCTTCAATTCTTGATATAAATTCTTCTGCTTTTTTAAGCCATGTCTCCACATCTGATTTTTCAAATTTCACAAAATCCCTATAATCACCCTTTTGTCTTCTATCAAACATATTAGAATAGAACTCGCCCCAGTTCTTTTCAATAATCCCTTTATTCACAAACTCTTTATTGAAAAGAGCACGAACTCCAGAATGTTTGGAGGATGATAAACCTTTTGTTATTAATAAGGCATTAACGGCATAAAACATAGCATAATAAATCCGATTTACCGTGGATTCCAGAGTAGCACCATTGATATACTTTTTGGCATCGGATAGAGTATTTTCTGCCTTTTCCAACCGATACTTTGCTAAATCAATAAATTCCTGTTTCATAAACGAATTCCTTCTCTGTCTATGTTCCAGTGAAGAGGCATAGCCTTGGCTAAAGGAGTATTCCAGAAGTCATTATTCTCTACCATCTCTCCAAAAACAACATCATACTTCAGTTCTATCTCATAAGACATATGAAAAATCTCTTCCTCTAATACAGTGTTAACCTCTTTATTAATTAGGATCAGAACATCAATATCCGACTCCTCATCAGCATCACCCCTCGCCTTAGAACCATAAATAATAATCTCAGTGACTGGAAATCTTTCAAGAATCTTCTCTTTCAATTCCTGCAACGCTTTTATTTCGTTTTCTTTAAGGTTTAATTCTTTAAGTGCTTTCATTTTTCCACCTCAATAACTGGAATGATACACTCCATAAGGCTCACTCCACCATGGAGATAAATATTATATTTCCCTGACACAGGCCAGATATATCGAGACTTAACCATGTAATAGCCTGAAAACTCGGCTATATAACCATCAACTACAAGTTCTGAGAGGTCAGCCTTATCCATAGAAATAAACCGAGAACTACTGAAGGCTTCTCTCAACTTTTTCTTCTTCCCTTCAGGCACAGAAAAAGAAAATCCTGGTTCAGAACGGATATAACCATGGTCAGATAGGATGATAAATTTCTTTGAATTAATCTTTCTTAGTAATTCAAAAACAATCTTTTCTGAGGTCTTATACATATTCTCAAGGTCTGAAATTACTGTTCGTCCCACCTGTATCTTGTCCAACATTGCATCAGGAAAGTAAGACCAAATATATTTCTCTTCCCCTGAAATCCTAATTTTTTTATGATTATTGACTTCTACAAACCTACCTGAGCCTGCTAAATCAGATTTTATCTTCTCCCTGAAACTTTGGGTAGCTGATGGAATAGATGAAAAGGAATAGTGGACTTTGGTTGCAAATCCCTCTTTTTGTAATGCGTTAAATATAAGAGCACCTTCTCGGATGCTCATTCCATCCAATACTATAAAACAGGCATCGTCGGAAGCGTTCTTAAAAGGCGAGGGTTCGTTCAAACAGGCTCTGGGAAGTTCTTTGGTGAAAAATTCATCGTAGGTCCTTAATAAAAAATCCTCAAATAAAAAAGCCTCTTCTTCGCCACGATAGTAATAATCTCTCACATCTCCATTTGCATAACGAAGCCAGATATTGAGAAGATTTTTCCAAATATTAGGGATTAGATTATCGTCTTTAATAAGTGATTTTATAAAATCATTCTCAATCTTCATGTTCTCTCCATAGCTCCACTTCTCCCTCAATTTCTGCCTCTTCTTGAGGGAGTTGCTTAATAAATTTCATAATCTCCTGCTTGGGAAGCTCTTTAGCAAACTGATATTTTATATTTATCCCTGTGAATAGGTCTGTACCTTGAGTTCTTGCTTCAATCTGACTTAGTATGACACGAGGCGAATTCCCTCTTAATTGCAACTGCTTCTTTTCTCTCCTTTCGACCTGAGGTTCTTTTGCCTCCTCTGTTTTTACATATCCTGTTTCTTCTCCACATTCACGAATTTCACCTACACCTGTCTCAATTATCTCTTCTGCAGGAGCATACTTGGGATCAAAGATAACAAAGTCAAATTCCAAATTCCTGGGTATCTCATCTATGTACCATTTCCCTCTGTCCCCCTGTATTACCAGTCTTTTATCTCTATGAAGGTTTCTTATAGCACTGAAAACAATTTCATCATCCAAAACTAAAGGAAATCTTCTGAACTTCTTAAAATCGTTTATTATGAATTCAAGCCTAACGCCTTCAGCTTTATCCTTTACTTCCTGAAGTATAAAATCACCAATTAAGGAAGAATCACTTCCAGATTTTTCTCTTACGATACTTATGTCAGGGCTTACATTAATCAATCTTGGAACAAGTTCCTTTTCCCTTGCTACCCATTTTACTATTCGTCCATAAGATGCTTTGATTTTTTCTGCTATCTGCTCTCTTTCCTCAGTGACTAATTTTTGAATCTTTCTCTCTTTATCCTCAAATTGTCCTTGTAAATTTTCTCCTGCCAGAAGACGTCTCGTTTTTTCAATAATCTCGTAAGATGAGAGAATACTATCAATGTTAGGCAATATCACAATATAGGTATTTTGCCAGTTCTTACCCTGATAGAATTCAGCTAATTTATTTTTGAGAGTATCGTTTTCGCCCCACGATTCTAAAGATACTATCATCTTAATTTTGCTATCGTCAGAAATAGTTTCAAATCCGTAAATGAATACCTTATTCTCAAAGGCATCCTTTTTGGCAATCTCAGCGATTTTATTTTTAATGTCTTCGTCTGTGATATTTTTCTTCTCCTTCTCCATTAAAGCAAAGATATTCAGGTCCTGCTTAAAAAGATAAAAGTCTCCTTCTTTGTGAAGATAGTGTGGTTTACCGTATATGTTTTCTAAGTCCATTATAAGTGCATTCAGTGTCTGCCCTTGGGTAGGGCTAAAAACCGAGAGAAGAACATCAGATTCAGTTGCACCTATGGTTTTATCATTAAGGGTGAAGACCAAAATGGACCTTAATATTTCAGATCCGTATGAAATGTCTTTTACTCTTTCAAGGTCATAGTTATATTTTTCTACCAATCGAAGGTCTATGCCCCTGAAGGCATTTTCATCCAGGTCACGGATTAAAAGGAGGTCTTTCTTATCGTAGTTTTCCTTTATCATATCAGCCAGAATATTCATCATCCCCCGTATATCCTGCCTTTCAGTAGCAGCCTCATAAACCTGTGTCAAGGTTTCCAGAAGCAAGGGATGGAAGGGATATATTTCAGTCATCCT
>JBFLYA010000310.1 GCA_040757115.1 bacterium
ATTAACAAAGTAGCTGGAGAATATTTTGATTTTTGATTTGTAATTTTACATTTTGATGTTTGATTTTTAATTTATTTTATGGTATTCCAGAAAAGTGGAAGTTAATTTTGCAAAAACCATAAGGTTCACACTACATTTATGGAATATCACAGATTAATTCGTGTCCTTAAGTGATTAATTTCTTTAATTCTCTGTGAACTCTGTGCCTCTGTGGCTGAACGATTACATAAAGCAAGGTAAGCGTTCAGCCATCAACGGTCAGCATTCAGTGTCAGTTAAGGAATTCAACCTTTCTTCACTGACACTGTTCACTAACACTGGTTACCATTTACCAAAAATAAGAGAGGTGATTTTTTATGTGGAATGAAATAGGAATAGAATTAGAGAAATTACTCAAGACAATATTAGAAATGGGTGACTATCTTTGAAGTATCTAAGATTAAAAAGGAAATAACTAATCTTCAGAATGAATCATTTAAACCTGATTTCTGGCAGGATGCGGTTACGGCTCAGGCGAAAATGCAACAATTAAGCACCTTGAAAGATAAAATTGAACCTTATGAGAAAATTTACAAAGAGATAGATGAACTAAAGGTATTATTTGACTTAGGTCAGGAAGAGAATGATGCACTTACCTATAATGAAATAGCTAAAAGATTACCTCTTTTAAAAAAAGAGGTAGAGGAATTAGAATTTAAAAGGATATTTTCGGGTGAGCATGATAAGAGTAATGCCTATTTATCTATTCATCCGGGTGCAGGGGGAACAGAATCTTGTGATTGGGCGGCAATGTTACTCAGAATGTATTTAAGATGGGCTGAGGAGAAAAAATTTACAACACAAACCCTCGAGTTCTTACCTGGTGAAGAAGCAGGTGTAAAAAGTGTTACGATTTTTGTCAAGGGAAAATATGCCTACGGCTATTTAAAAGCAGAAAAAGGAGTCCATCGCCTGGTAAGAATCTCTCCATTTGATGCGAATAAAAGACGACATACCTCTTTTGCCTCAGTTTTTGTTATGCCTGAGGTAGAAGAATTAGAAGTAGAAATTAATGAAGATGATTTAAGGATTGATACATTCAGGTCAAGTGGACCCGGTGGGCAACATGTCAATGTTACAGATTCAGCTGTTCGAATTACACATCTGCCAACAGGTATTGTTGTTAGTTGTCAATCAGAGCGTTCCCAGTATAAAAATAAGGCAAATGCTATGTCTATCCTTCGCTCAAGAATATATGAATATTATGAAGAAGAACAAAAAGAACAATTATCTAAAATCGGAGGAGAAAAACAGGAAATAGGGTGGGGGAGTCAAATTCGCTCTTATGTCTTCCAACCGTATACAATGGTAAAAGACCACCGCAGTAATCTGGAAATAGGTAATGGACAGCGAGTTATGGATGGCTGGATAGACCCATTTATTGAGGCATATTTACGAATGAATAAAAAAGGATAACCGTTTAGGTGGTAATTTACCGCAGAGACGCAGAGGAACAGAGAAGATATAGAAATAAATTAGATTACATAAAAGATTATTGATTAAGACATGGAAATACACAGGACCTGCTTGCCGAATGTTCCACAGGCAAGCCAGATTTGTTAATCAATTTTAATGTTGTTGTACTCAAGAGCTTGCCCTGATGAAAATCAGGGATGTTAAGCGTCTCGTCCATAGATTTTATTTTTTTTCTGTGCGTCTCTGTGTCTCTGCGGTGAACAGTTACGAATACTTCAAAAAAAAGGAAAGGAGGAATAGTCAAATGAAGAATTTCATTGTTGCTTTACAATTTCTGACCATGATTACTCTTAGTTCCAAAAAGTTTAAATTTTTATCCAACGAGGAGTTAGCTAATTCTATGGTTTATTTTCCTATCATTGGATTAATGATAGGTTCTTTTCTCGTAATTATCAACTACATTCTGGGTTTATTTTTACCCGATTTAGTCGTTGATGTGTTTCTAATTATTAGTTTAATATTTGTTACCAGAGGATTACATTTAGATGGTTTTGCCGATACTATTGATGGATTTTCTTTTGGTGGAACAAAGGAAGAAATTTTAACGATAATGTCTGATAGTCGCATTGGGGCAATGGGTGCTATCGGCATATTTTGTTTGCTAATAACTAAACTCTTTCTTATTTATGAAATGCCTATTGAAATTAAAAATATTGCTTTAATTATAATGCCTGTGTTAGGTAGATGGGTAATGGTTATGGCCGCCGCATCTTCTAACTATGCTAAAGAAAATGTAGAAGGATTAGGAAAACCTTTTACTGATTATGTTGGAACAAAAGAATTTGCCATCGCCACTATCATTATGGTTTTAATTGGCTGGGGATTATTTAGCCTTGAATCAAGATATTATAAAGGAGTAATATTAATTTTAATCATCTATATAATTAATTTATACCTTCTAACAAATATTAAAAGAAAACTCAATGGTATCACCGGCGATATTTTAGGGGCACTATGTGAAATAACTGAAGTATTGGTATTATTCTTAATAATGGGCATTAGTGCAATAGAAAAAAACCTTGACTTTTAATATAAATTATGATATGATGAAAAAGATGAAAAAACAACTATTATTCATAGTTATGTTGGGTTTAATTGGATGTGTTAAAGAAACACAAGAAATAAAAGCCGTAGAAGAAAACTTAAAAGGGAATAGGGTATTAATGATAATTGCCTCGTCTAATTTCAGAGATGAGGAATATCTGGTGCCAGTTGATATTTTAAAATCTTATGGAATAGAAATAATAACTGCTTGTTCATCACTACAAGTAAGCACTGGAATGCTTGGGGCAAAGGTTACACCAGATATACTTTTGACAAAGGTGAAGGTAGAAGATTATGATGCCATCGTTTTTGTTGGCGGCACAGGTTCATCTGAATATTGGGAAGATAAAACTGCACATCATCTTATTCTCGAGGCAATATCTCAAAATAAGATTTTAGCCGCAATATGCATTGCACCAGTAACCCTGGCTAACGCTGGTGTCTTAAACGGAAAAAGTGCCACTGTATTTTTTACCGAAGCAGATAGATTAAAGGAAAAAGGAGCAAACTATAGTGGTAAAGATGTAGTCATAGATGAGAATATCATCACGGCTAATGGACCCCAGTCCGCAGAAAAATTCGCTCAAGCAATTGTTAATCTTCTTAGCCCAAAAATATTACCAGTAAAAGATGAAAAGAGGTAACTATTTATGTCTACTCCTATCGCTCATTCTTTAGCTGGAATAAATGTTTATTTAGTTTCTAAAAACAAAAATACCCTTAATAATAGATTACTTATCTTATATTGCTTAATTGTCTCAAATTTGCCAGATATTGATTTTTTTTGTATTACAACCGATGGAATTAAATGGAGTGCTCTTTACCATCATCAGGTTACTCATTCAATAATATTTATTCTTATTTTAAGTTTAATTGCCTGGTTTACTGGTGGTCGAAGGTTAGGAATAATTACATTGTGGTGTCTTGGATTACATAATTTAATAGATTATTTTACCTTTGATACAATACCTCCAAAAGGGATAATGTTATTATATCCATTTTCAAAACAGTATTTTATATCTCCAGTGACCTTTTGGTTTGGCTGTGAACATCAAACATTAGGAGATACAGTCTCATTTTACAGCTTAATTAGTATGGGATATGATTTAATTACGGTTGGATTGATTACCTTCATAGTTATAATATCAAAAAGAATCTATGAATTTAGGGTTCTGCAAAATAGGATTGGGGAGAGACAATAAATAAATATTAAATATTAAATATCAAATATCAAATATAAATATCAAAATGCAAAATTACAAATCAAATTTCAAATTGGTAATATCTTTGCTTCAAGTATTTTAACGCTGAAAGGGAAGAGATAATTTTTAGTTG
>JBFLYA010000311.1 GCA_040757115.1 bacterium
CACGAAGTGAAATTTGATGAATTATCGAATAGAGTCATTGGATGCGCTATAGCGGTGCATCGAACTCTTGGGCCAGGTTTGCTTGACACCGTGAAGAGTGATAATTCACCATTCACCATTCACCATTATTAAGGAAATTTAGGGAAGAAATTGTGAATTGTGAATGGTGAATTATGAATGGTGAATAGTTACCAATTTTTTTAATAATATCTCCCTATCTCCTTAATCTCCACATCTCCTTTTGTTACACCACCTGAACGCTTACCAAAAAGATTTGTAGTGCGAGGCTTTAGCCTCGCTTCTGGCAAGCAGGAAAGCGAACTTAAAGGTTCGCGCACTACATTTATCGAATGTCAGAGGTTAATTCGTATCCATTTGTGGCTAATTTCCTTAATTCTCTGTGAACTCTGTGTCTCTGTGGCTGAACGCTTACCTCTTCAGAACTGGTGCCTAAAAGTTTTTCTTGCATTCTTCAAGGATAATATGGTATAATTCATAGATATGAGACTTATTGTTGGATTAGGGAATCCGGGATTAGATTATGCCCAAACAAGGCATAATGTTGGATTTAAGGTCATCAATAGCCTGGCTAAATTGAATAAGATTGAACTTAAAGGAAGAAAATATAAATCAAGAATGGGACAGAATAACGAGGTCATCCTGGCTAAACCAATGACCTATGTTAATCTTAGCGGTGAGGCAGTTGAATTGTTAGTCCGTCATTTTCAAATTAACCTTGCAGATTTAGTGGTCATATACGATGATATAAACCTACCTGTGGGTAAAATCAGGATTCGCAAAGAAGGTAGTGCCGGCGGACATAATGGAATGAAATCCATCATTGAAAAATTAGGTAGTCAACAATTCCCTCGAATCCGTGTAGGTATCGGTTCACCACCTCCTGAAATCGAA
The DNA here is from genome assembly GCA_040757115.1 of bacterium. Lineage (NCBI taxonomy): Bacteria > bacterium. The sequence continues at coordinate 913 of JBFLYA010000311.1, forward strand.
TTTCGCCACTATGTTCTTTCTAATTGGACACCACAAGAAAAAGAAATAATCGAAGAGGCAACAAAAAGAGTTGTTCAGGCTATAATCTGTATCATTGAAGAAGGAATTGATATAGCTATGAATAAGTTTAATTAGGAGTTAGGATTTATGTTTAACGAATTTTTCGCTATGGTGAAAAAATTACTCTTACTCTCGCTTATTTTTGGTCTCAGTAGCTGTGCTCATACCCCAATACGGACTCTACCAGAACATATTACTTCTATTTCTATCCCTATCTTTACTAATCAAACATTTCAATATGGGTTAGAAGAGATTATCACGAATATGGTCATAGAGGAATTTATCCGTGATGGTAGATTAAATGTTGTGGATAAAAAATTGGCTCAGGCTGAATTAAAAGGGGAAATTAACCACTTCGAGAGAATCCCTTTTTCCTACGACAAAGAAGGTAATATTGCTAAATACAAGATAACTATTGAGGTAAGTTTTGGACTTACGGACTTAACTGAGAATAAACCTTTGTGGGATGAAGAATGGGAGGAAACAATATTGTATATTCCGTCCACTTCACCTTATGAACCAGGGGATTTTGACATTACCTCTGAACAGGAGGCAATTTATAAAGCCCTTTCAAAAATCGCATATTATCTCGTGAGCATAACAATTAAAAGATAAGTAATGCTGAACGGGGACGATAAAATGGTAAACTTAAATGAATTCTGAAGAATATCGACCAATAAATTATCAAACTATTCTTGTATGGCTTAATCAAAGAAAGATAGCCCAAACCTACCTATTTTTAGGAGAAGAGGAATATCAAAAAGAAGAAATCATCGCGCGATTAAAAAAGATTACTTTTCCTACACCAGAATCTATGGAATTTAACTATGATATTTTTTATGGAGACCAAACAGATGCCTCAACTATCATTGGTGTAGCCAACAGTTTCCCAATGTTGCATAATTGGCGGATGATTGTGGTGAAAAATGTTGATTCTTTATCTAGCCAGGGTAAGAACTTACTGGCTACTTATGCGGAAAATCCAGCCCCTTTTACGCGACTTATCCTTTTAGCCAATGAATTGCAACCCCAACATTCACTTTACAAAACAGTGGTTAACAAAGGCACAATCGTTGTTTTCTATCCGCTCTTTGATAATCAAGCCCTAACATGGATTCAATCACAAACTTACCAGCGAGGGAAAAAGACAATTTCTACTCAAGCCGCTAACTTACTTATCCAACGAGCTGGCACTAATCTTAATATTTTAAATACAGAATTGGATAAATTACTTCTTTATGTCGGAAATAAACCAACAATTGAAGAGAATGATATTCTGAAGGCATCTTTAGGCTTTCATGAGGAAAATGTCTTTTCTTTAATAAATGCTATTGGCTATCGAAAAAAGGCTCAATCATTAGCGATTTTCAAACAACTCTGCAATCAGGGGGAGGAACTTTTACCTATTTTGTATCTGATTACAAGGCATTTCAGACTTCTCTGGCAGGCAAAAGAGCTTCAAGAACAGGGTAAAATCCTGACACAAATAGCCCAAATTTTGAATATAAAGTTCAAAAAACAACAAACCGCTATCTGGGAACAGATAAAATTATTCTCATATGAAGAATTAAGACAGATATTCGAATTACTCCTCCAAACTGATTTAAGCCTTAAATCCTGCGATTACAGAACCCATCCATTAGTTATAGAATTACTTATTTTTAAAACCTGTAAAGGTTAAAGTAACCCTTCAGGATATAGCCACAGAGTCACAGAGAACACAGAGGGAATATATAACTACGAATGAACACAAATACAAAAAAATTTGTAGTACGAGGCTTTAGCCTCGCTTCTGGCAAGCCAAAAGGCGAACCTAAAGATTCGCACTACATTTATGGGATGTCAGAGGTTAATTCGTGTGCATTTGTGGTTAATTTCCTTAATTCTCTGTGAACTCTGTGCCTCTGTGGCTGAACGCTTACGATTTTTAATTGACATAATAGATATTTTATGGTATATTTTTATAAGAAAGAAAATGGTAATGGATTTAGATATAAAATTAAAACCATATTATGATTTTGTGCCAAAAGAAGGTGTTATGCCCCTTAACCAGGGGAACAAATATGCAATTTTACCCTGGGGTGATGTTGAAAATGCCAAATTAGCCGTTTTTATAGACGCGATGACCTTCCTTGATGTCCGAAAGCATGCCCAAAAAAGGATTGACCGAGAGGTAGGGGGATTCCTTATTGGAGATGCCCTGCAGGAAAAAGGAGCCCTTTTTATTCAGATAACTCATCTGATGATGGTTCAGGAAATTCAACATAAAAGTGGTGAGTTTATTTTTACTCATGAGGTCTGGAAGACCATTGATAGTTTAATGTCAGAACGCTATCATGATAAGCAATTGTTAGGTTGGTATCACACCCATCCGGGGATTGGGCTATTTTTATCTCCAGAGGATAAGTTTATCCAGAATAACTTTTTCAATCACCCCTGGCAGGTAACATTGGTCCTGGACCCATTGACTAAATATCAAGTGTTTTATTATAGCCAGAAAACAAAATTAGTCAATGTTGGTTTCTATATTTATACAGATAAGAAAAATAAAGAGATTTTAGTGCGTTTAATGCGAGAACTTGAAATTGGTGAAAAACGAGAAAAATGTGGTCGTTACCGTGCCCACCACATACTGACTTAATATAGACATCTTTCAGCCTTCAGGAGACAGAAGATATAGCAGTTATTAGTCAAAATTTTACTCAGGGTGGATAAGTAAAAAATCCAAAATCCCAAGCACCAAATCTCAAATAAGCACCAAATTCCAGTAACCGTTCAGGCTATATATCAAAAGTGTAAGAAAGGGGATAAGGAGATAAGAGTGATATGGAGATAAGATAATAGAAATAGATTGAAATTTATAGAAATAGGTAGAAATTGATTGTGGAAAAC
>JBFLYA010000312.1 GCA_040757115.1 bacterium
TAAAAAATTCACTTGTATCCGAACATACTATTTTTGTGCCTTTTTAGGGATATAAGTCAAGAAAAATATTTTTAAAAAAACTTAATTTTTTACTTGACATTTCACCATAAGACTTTGTGAGCCGCAGACTCATGCCCGTTTCTCTTAACCTCAACCTTCTCCTTTATAACCCCAATATCTTTAAAATCTCCTCTATGATATCTTTCTTAACAACCATTCCAATAACCTGGTTTTCTTCTACCACCGGGATGCTCTGGATACCGTATTCAACCATAAGAGACACGGCTTCATTTATTGTATCTTCAGGAGAGAGAGTTATCGGGCTGGTACTCATTATTGCCCGTATAGAAGGGATGCCCAAAAAAGCCTCTGTCTCTAACATCCTTGTTCCGGACAGTCCATGAAATAAGATTAATTTAAGCAAATCTGTTTGTGAAACAATCCCAATTATTTCATTCTTTTCATCTAAAACCGGGAAGGCGACATAATCATACATCTCAACATTGGTCACAAACTCAAGAAAATTACTATCCTCTTTCACCGTCACGACATCTTTGCTCATTATCTCTTTAACCTTCCTCTTACCTAATTCTCCACATTTTTCTACCAGTTCATTCAAATTTACTTCATTCATTTTAAATCACGCTCCTTTAATTTGTAACTACTTCGCCATCTGAAGTGAAACAACAGACAATGGTTGTCAGATTCAAGGTTCAAGGAGTAAGGGAGAAAATACGCTCCCTTGTTCCTTGAACCTACTGTCTTACAAATAGTTACCGTCAGCGTTCATCTATCAGATTTTAAGAAAATTATACCTTCTCCGAAAGAAGACAAGTAGAATCATAACTTTGCTGATACCTTGATTTTCCTAATCTTGCTGACCGCTGAACGTTTACTAATTACCTTTATTCACAATCACCTAACGACAGACCGTGTAAAAACTCCAGTATCATTATAACATTTATGGTATAAATTTTCAACAGAAAATTTTGTTGACAGGATGACCGAGAATTACAGAGAAGCAAAAATTTTCATCTAAATTTACTTAAGCGTTCAGCCATCAGTTGTCAGCATTCAGTTTTTGAATGAACACCGTTAACATAGGTTTAATTTCGGTTACTTCACCCATACTTTTATCTGATTTTTCCTGTTCTCAGTTCGCTTTTTTAGCTAAAAGATAGCTAAATGCTGACAACTGATGGTTGACTGCTGAACGCTTACGATATTTTTAAAAAATTCTCGGTCAGCCTCTTGACAAATTAGTTTATTTATGTTACCTTATATTTGCTGGAGTTTCGTTAATTTAAGGAGCCATTGAGGCTATCTGAATCCTTATCAATCTGTTTATTTTGCTCAAAGATGGCAAAATTAGGCTCAAAAGCCTGATGATTTTTTTGCAACTTATCCTTTGAAGTTGAGTTGATAAAAAATGCTTCACCTATTTTCTTCCCTTTGTGTCCTTTGCGTTAGTACTTTGTGCCCTTTGTGGTTTATCCTTTTTTAACCGCAAAGAACGCAAAGAAATCGACCGCAAAGAACGCAAAGATTAAAGGAGAAAGGAATCATAGAAAATTCACGAAACTCCAGTTGAGTACAACAACATTAAATTGATTAACAAATCTGTCTTCTCTATTCCTCTGCATCTCTGCAGTGAATTACTATCTGAATGGTTATGATAATTAGAATTGCTGGGAGGTCGCAAAAGTTTGTTGACAAAACGGCGAAATTTTGTTAGAGTATAACACTGGGTAATTATTTACCCAGGTGAAGTGAAACAGGTAGGCTCAAAGAGCAAGGAAGATTATTTTCTACCTTGCTCCTTGAACCTAACAATCATTACCTGTTGTTTCACCTGAAAATAAGGAAGTAGAAAGTAGAGAGTAGAAAGTAAAGAAAACATCACTCCTCACGCCTATCTCCTTACCTCCTACCTTCTATCTCCTACCACTATTTTCATCCTCCTTTGTGTCCACCCTGTGGACATGGTCGTTTCACCTGAAAATAGACTACAGACCATAGACCATAGACTATAGACCAAGGAACCGATGAAAAGCAAGTTTATTTCCCCTTAACAAAGGGGGTGAGGGGGTTGTATTCCCCTCTTGAGACTTATCGTTACCCACAAGTCCAAATATAGTTAATTGACAATTATCAATTAGCCATTATCAATTCACAATTAATATTTGATGTTGACAAAATTAACAAATAATGGTCAATTGTAAATTGTCAATTGTTAATTATTGGGGGCTACATATCTCTGTTATTTCGCAGTACTTCCCCTCAAAAATCTTCCCTCTCAAAATGTGGGTAACGATAAGTCTTGAGAGGGGCGTAGAGGTGTGTTATATTTCACCTGAAAATGTTCATAAGTTGTTGTAATTGTTTGATTTACAAAACTACATTTTCATCGTCATTTGTGCCCTGCAAGGGCATAAGCGTTTCACCTGAAAATATCCGCAGATTTCGCAGAGGACACAGATTTTTAATTTTTTATCTCCCCCACTGAAAATAAGTGTCAGTGATTAGTCTCAGTGTCAGTTAAGGAATTCAATCTTTCTTCACTGACACTGATACTGTTCACTAACACTGGATGTTATAGTAGTTATTAGTCAAATTTTTACTCAGAGTGGATAAGGAAAAAATCCCAAATCCCAAGCACCAAATCTCAAATAAGCACCAAATTTCAAGTAATAAATACCAAACTATGGGGGTAATGTTTTGAATTTTGGTCATTCGAATTTGTTTGGAATTTGGAATTTGTGATTTGGAATTTCAGAGCCATATCTATGTCAAATTTCGATTAATAAGTGCTATATTTTCATCTCCCTTTGTGTCCCGCAGGGACATGCGGGTTTCACCATAAATGGCTGAATAGTGATAATAGTGGAGGTGAGATGAATGACGCAAAAGCAAATTAATAACTCAATACTTACTTTAGTTCAAGGGGATATTACTCAGGAGACAACAGATGTCATTGTTAATGCGGCTAACCCGGGCTTAATGGGGGGCGGTGGTGTTGATGGTGCTATTCATCGTGTCGGGGGAAGTGCTATCCTTGAGGAATGTAAGAAGATTCGCTCTGCACAGGGACTTCTGCCTACAGGTAAGGCAGTGATTACTACGGCAGGTAATCTCACCGTTAAATATGTTATTCATACGGTTGGACCTATCTGGCAGGGTGGTAGTCAAGGAGAACCAGAATTACTCCGTAGTTGTTATCTTGAAAGCCTGAAGGTCGCAGTGGCAAATAACTGTTCTTCGATTGCATTTCCATCTATCAGCACCGGCGTCTATGGTTATCCGGTAGAAAAAGCCGCACCCATTGCCCTTAAGGCGGTCATTGATTTCCTGAAAGCGAATACCTCCATTAGGGAAGTTCGATTTGTGTTATTTGATTCACGGACATTCAATACTTATCTCGAGGCACTCGTGCCTTTTCAAGAATAATTGTAAAATCCTTTACCGCAGAGACGCAGAGAAACAGAGAAGAAAATATCTTTTTTTCGTGTTTTTCGGTATTTAAAAGGGCTTAAAAACAGTTAGTCGAAAGTAAGTATTAAAAGATTGATAAACAACGAAAGACTCGAAATGCACAAAAAAAGGGAATTTCTCTCTCTGGTGAATAGATTTTAATTTTTTCTCTGCGTCTCTGTGGCATCTTGCGGTGAACGGTTACAAGAATTCCCGAATCCCGAAATCCGAACCCCGATTTTTAGGAGAAACGGTCATGAGTCTGCGACTCACAAAGTCTTATGGTGAAATGTCAAGTAAAAAATTAAGTTTTTTTAAAAATATTTTTCTTGACTTATATCCCTAAAAAGGCACAAAAATAGTA
>JBFLYA010000313.1 GCA_040757115.1 bacterium
AATTTGGAATTTCTATCTAATCTGTCCACTAAAAGATGTGGGTAATGATTAGGCCAAGGGGGGACATCAATTGAGTAGCGACAGAGCACTAGCCACGACTCACTACTAATAGAGACTGGGAGGGGATAAGGAGATGGCGAGAAGTGAGTAACCAGTAGTAAGGGAAATATATATTTCCCTATATACTCGTTACTCACTACTCGCTACTAAAAGAGTGAATACTCATATCCCTGTATTATTAAATGAGATATTAGAATATCTACAAATTAAGCCTGATGGTATTTATATCGATTGCACCTTAGGTGAAGGAGGACACTCAGAGGCGATTTTACAAAAGGGTGGTCAGATTATAGGTATTGAGCAGGATGGGGAGATTCTGGAGATAGCTAAGAAGAGATTAGGTCCGAAGAATATTATTTTTGTTCACGATAATTTTAAAAACATAAAAGAGATTTTAGCCAGTTCCATTTTAATAAAGGGGAGAGCTTCTGCCTCTATTGATTCTGTTAATGGTATTTTATATGATTTAGGTGTAAGTTCAGTTCATTTTGAGTCAAAAACACGCGGGTTTAGTTTTAGATTTGATGCAGATTTAGATATGCGGTTAGATTTAAGAAATAAGGTTACGGCTAAAGATTTAGTTAATTCCCTGTCGGTAAACCAATTAAAAGAGATTATATTAAAATATGGTGAGGAACATCGGGCAGAGAAAATAGCTCAGGCAATTGTTAAAAACAGACCAATCCACACAACATTTGAACTAATCAAGGTCATTGAACCGATTATCGGATATAAAAAGATTCATCCAGCAACAAAGGTATTTCAAGCATTAAGAATAGCGGTTAATCAGGAATTAGATGTCCTGGATGAATCATTAGATAAGGCGATATTATTATTAAAAACAGGCGGAAGGCTTTTAGTTATTTCATTTCATTCACTTGAAGACCGTCTTGTGAAACACAAATTTCGTAAATGGGCAAAGGAAGGATTAGCTAAAATTATAACTAAAAGTCCAATTAGACCAACTTACGAGGAGAGAAAAGTTAATCCGCGAGCAAGAAGTGCAAAATTCAGGGTAATCGAAAAAACTTAGTCTTTAGTTATACACCATTTATGTCGATATTAAAATTAAGGACGATAAAAGCAAGTAATCGGTTAATTGGTAACTAATTACCAGTTACCAATTACCAGTTACCAAAAAAAGGGAGGGAAAAAAATGACTGAAATTGCAATAACCTATTGGCATATGTTTCAGAAGAAGGGGGATAAATTGATAGTTCTACTTGGAAGGCATCGTAAAGCTGAAATAAAAAAAGTTGTCAGAAGTTATTTATCGACAATTATAGGAATATTTATAGTCGGATTTATGTGGGTATTTACCCAAATTCATATTACCTCAATGGGTTATACCATATCTCTGCTTCAAAATAAAGTGCATCAATTAGAGAATTTCCAGAGGATGCTTTTAGTCGATATTGCAAGTTTGCGTTCGCCGGACAGAATTGATAATATGGCAAGACAGATGGGATTAACTATCCCGGATGAGGTTAAAATTGTCTGTTTACCACAACCTCAGTATTTAGTTGAAAATAAACCGATTAATCTTTTTAAATTCGGAATAAACTTTTTCAAACTTAACAAAGCCGAGGCGTGGAGTAAAGGGAGAGTGGAGTAATGTGAAGTATTGGTAAAAAATCTGGGGGTGTCTTAATCTAGCATAAAGGTTAAAATAGTGTATAGGGTTCTGCAAAATAGGATTTGAGGGAGACAACAAATAAATATCAAATATTAAATATCAAAATGCAAAATTACAAATCAAATTTCAAAGAGGAAGTAGCAGGGTTTCTCAAAGAGTTGGAGGAGTTTGGTAATATCTTTGCTTCAAGTATTTTAACGCTGAAAGGAAAGAGATAATTTTACTGAACTTTGGCAAAGATAGTTGATAGTTTATAGTTGATAGTTTATAGTTGAAGGACTATAAACTATACACTATACACTATAAACCCTAAACTATAAACTATACACTATAAACTATAAACTATACACTATACACCCTAAACTATAAACGAGTTTTGCATTTTGCTCTTTGAAGGAAATCCCTTTTGGACACCAAATCTGCATAGATTTCACTATTAGAGTTATTTTCAGACACCACCAAAAATCTGGGGGGAATTAATGAATTTACAAGAGTTAGTCTCTAAATTAAAAGAAAAACAAATTATCGGCAATAAAGATGTTGAAATAACCCACCTTACCACTTCTTCAAAAAATGTAGTTTTTGGGTCTTTATTTATCTGTATAAAAGGGTTTCGGGTTGATGGGCATAATTATATTGAGGAAGCCATTGAAAAAGGGGCAAAAGCCATTCTGGTATGTGAGGATGTTCCAATTTTATCCGGCGTAACTTATATCAAAGTCACGGATACTCGCCAGGCAACTTCCATAATCGCAGATACCTTCTATGATTCTCCGTCTTCAAAATTTCAATTAATTGGTATTACTGGAACTAATGGTAAAACCACCATTGCTTATCTTATTGAATCCCTTTTAAAAACTGCAGGCTATAAACCGGCTCGTTTTTCGACGATTAGCTATAAAATAGGCGAATTAGAAATTCCTGCAGGACAGACTACTCCAGAGGCATTAGAATTACAACAAATGCTCGCCCAGGCAGTAGAAAATGCAGTAACCCATGTCGTTATGGAAATCTCCTCTCATGCCTTAGCCCTTTCTCGAACCGCAAATTGTGACTTCGATTATGCTATCTTTACTAATATCACCCAGGACCACTTAGACTTCCATAAGACTATGGATGATTATTTAACCGCGAAAATAAAATTATTTAAAGAATTAAAGCCTCAAGGAATAGCAATAATTAATTTAGACGACGCCCACAGCCAGAAGATTATCTCCAATACCCGTGCCAAAACAATTACCTATGGATTATCTGATAAGGCACAAATCTATGCCGAAAAGGTTATGTCAACAAAGAGAAATACCTCTTTTTTTTTTACTATCCAGAACTAAAACGGACGCCGAGTCAGATAAATTTAAAATTAGTAGGCGGGCATAATGTTTATAATGCCTTAGCGGCTATTGGATATGGGTTAGTTGAGGGAATAGACATTCAAACCATTAAACAAGGCATTGAGAGTTTATCTGGAGTTAGAGGCAGATTTGAATTGGTTGAAAAAGGACAGGATTTTACCGTAGTCATTGATTATGCCCATACCCCGGACGGGCTACAAAATGTGATATTATCAGCTAAAAGACTTAATCCAAAGAGAATTATTACTATTTTTGGTTGTGGCGGAGATAGAGATAGAGAGAAAAGACCACAAATGGGTAAAATCGCCACAGACCTGAGTAATTGGACGATAATTACCAGTGATAATCCAAGAAATGAAGACCCAGAGGCGATTATTAAAGAAATTGAGGCAGGAATTGAAGGTAAGGCATACGAAGTGGTAATCGACCGAGACCAGGCAATCACCAGGGCATTAGATTACGCAAAACAAGGAGACCTAATCCTTATTGCTGGTAAAGGACATGAGACTTACCAGATATTTAAAGATAAAACAATACATTTTGATGACCGCGAGGTTGTGGAAAAATTATTGAAAAACTATTAACCGTTCAGCCACAGAGGCACAGAGTTCACAGAGAATTAAGGGAATTAGTCACAAATGGATACGAATTAACCTCTGACATCCCATAAATGTAGGGCGAACCTTATTGCTTTTTCATAAATAGGTTCCTCTTTTGGGGAGAGCGATAGCAAGAAGAACTTTAATGTAAATATCAAAATGCAAATATCAAAATT
>JBFLYA010000314.1 GCA_040757115.1 bacterium
TTCCACAATCAATTTCTACCTATTTCTATAAATTTCAATCTATTTCTATTATCTTATCTCCATATCACTCTTATCTCCTTATCCCCTTTCTTACACTTTTGATATATAGCCTGAACGGTTACCAAAAAATTTACCACCTAAAGGGAGGAAAAAAATGAAATTAGCTGAACTTCTAAGTGTAGAAGTAATTGAAACAGACCTAAAAGCCACCGATAAAGATAGCGTGTTAAAAGAATTGGTAGATTTACTTTTTAAGGCAGGGGAAATTACCAATAGGGAAAAGATTTTAGAGGCAGTGAAAGAAAGAGAGAAATTAATGAGTACCGGTATTGGTCATGGGGTAGCAATCCCTCATGCAAAATGTGAGGGAATAAATACATTACTTGCCGCTTTTGGCAGGTCAAAAAAAGGTATAGACTTTCAATCCTTAGATGGTGAGCCGGTGTATTTATTCTTTTTATTACTTTCTCCAGAAAATGTTACCGGCCCTCATATAAAGGCATTAGCTAAAATCTCAAGACTCCTTAAACATCACTATGTGCGTGAAATCTTGAAAACTGCTGAGACTTCAGAAAAAGCATTAGAATTAATCAGGCAAGAAGAAGCAAAACATTTATAGACAGTGAACAGTAGAATATAGAGATTGGCTCACTGACTACTTTAGGGTTCTGCAAAATAGGATTGGGGGGAGACAACAAATAAATATTAAATATCAAATATTAAATATCAAATATAAATATCAAATATAAATATCAAATATAAATATCAAAATGCAAAATTACAAATCAAATTTCAAAAAGGAAGTAGCAGGGTTTCTCAAAGAGTTGGAGGAATTTGGTAATATCTTTGCTTCAAGTATTTTAACGCTGAAATGTAGTAGATAGTTGATAGTTTATAGTTGAAGGACTATAAACTATAAACTATAAACGATAAACGAGTTTTGCATTTTGCTCTTTGGAGGAAATTGATAAAAATAGAGGTTTTAAATACCCGCTTAAAAACTACAGTTTCCTGGTTTTGCAGAACTCTATGACTACTTGTCAAAGGAGGAGTAAATTGACAGTTAGAGAAATGATAGAACAGAAAAAAGAATTAAAATTTGACATTATATCTGGTGCAGAGGGATTAGATAATGAAATTGTATCTCATGATATTAATCGGCCAGGGTTGGCTTTAGCCGGATATGTAGAATTCTTTGGTTCTAAGAGAATCCAGGTTCTGGGTAAAGGTGAAATGGCATATCTTAAATATTTAAATAATAACCAAAAAAGAAATATATTAGAAAAAATGTTTCAATATGAAATATCCTGTTTTATTATTAGCTGGGGACAGGAAGTGCCTGATGAACTAATAGAATTTACAACAAAACATAAAGTCCCACTTCTTCGCTCTCCACTTCCAACAGGAATATTGGTTGCACTACTTACTTTTTATTTAGACAAAATTTTTGCCCCGCAAATAACTACTCACGGCGATTTAGTTGAGGTTCACGGGGTAGGAGTTTTAATCCTGGGAGAAAGTGGGATGGGTAAAAGTGAATGTGCCATAGATTTAGTTGAACGAGGACAACGGCTTGTGGCAGATGATGTCGTGAGAATTAAACGCACCGGACCTGGTATCTTAATTGGATTTCCAGATGAGAAGATAGGATATCATATGGAAATTCGTGGTATAGGTATTATTGACATTAGGGAATTATTTGGTGTCGGGGCGGTCTCTCCTCAGGCTAAAATTGAATTGGCAGTAAAATTAGAGATATGGAACCCTCAAAAAGAATATGATAGATTAGGTATAGATGAAGAAATGATAGATATTCTGGGCGTCCAGATTCCTGAAATAGTCCTTCCGCTTCAACCAGGAAGAAATATCGCGGTGATTATTGAAGTAGCCGCAATGAATCAAAGATTGAAAAGGATGGGTAAATTCTCAGCAAAAGAATTTGATGAAAAATTACGCAAAAGACTACTTGAGAAAGTGAACAGTGAAGAGTGATGAGTGAAAAGTATGGAGAAACGCTCATGAGCCTGCGACTCACAAAGGATGATGAAAATTAATGGGAGAGAGATTGGAGTCATTGGTCATTAGTCAATGACCAATGACCAGTGACCAAAAGGAGATAAGCGTGAGGAATGATGTTTTCTTTACTTTTTACTTTCTACTCTCTACTTTCTACTTCCTTATTTTCAGGAAAAAGGGAGGATAAATGAAATCAAGAGGTAAAACAATGAAAAAACCTTCTATTCCAGAATTTAGTAATCAAGATAAAGAAAAACTAAATAACTATCGAAAACAAATTGACGAACTTGATAACCAGATTCTGGACATATTAAATAAACGAATAAAGATTGCCCAACAGATAGGGAAATTTAAAAGAGAAAGAGAAATCGAGGCTTACCAACCAGACCGCGAAAGGGAAATCTACGAGAGATTATGTGAAAAGAACAAAGGTTTATTCCCAAATAAAGCCCTGAAAGCCATTTATCGTGAAATTATGTCTGCCTCTTTATCCTGGGAAGAGACCCTAAAAATAGCCTACCTTGGTCCTGAGGCAACATTTACTCATCAAGCCGCTCTGGAGAAATTTGGTTCTTCCTGTGAGTATATCCCCAAAAAAACTATTTCAGAGATATTTGATGAGGTAGAAAGTGGTCGGGCGAATTATGGTGTCGTCCCGATAGAGAATTCATCTGAAGGCGTAGTAACTCATACACTGGATATGTTTATCGATTCCGAATTGAAAATATGTGCCGAGATTATATTAAAAATCTCCCATAATCTACTCTCAAATACCCATCTTGAAGATATTAAACGAGTTTATTATCATTCACAGTCCTTTGCCCAGTCAAGAATCTGGCTTGAAAATAATCTTCCTGACGCCGAGTATATTGAGGTTTCTAGCACGGCTGAGGCGGCAAAAAGAGCCTCTCTTGAAAAAACCTCAGCCGCTATTGCCAGTCAATTAGCAGTCTCTATCTATAACTTAAATATCGTCATTAAAGGCATTGAGGCTGGAAAAGAAAATTATACCCGATTTCTGGTTATCGGAAGAGAAATATCTGCTCCAACCTCTAATGATAAAACCTCTATCCTTTTTTCCATAAAAGATAGGGTTGGTGCCTTACATGATATGTTAATTCCATTTGCCAAATATAAGATTAACTTGACCAAGATTGAATCTCGACCTTCAGGAAAACAACCCTGGGAATATATCTTTTTCTTAGATTTACAAGGACATATCAAGGATAAAAATGTTCAGCAGGCATTAGAGGAACTAAAGGACCTATGTTTGGTTCTTAAACTCTTAGGCTCGTATCCGGTAGGAGAATAGAGATGTGACCATATACACTTCGAAAGCACGAAATAGAGAAAACACGAAATGACCCCGTGAGATATGTGTTTAACAGTTCAAAAGAGTTTGTATTCATCTTATGTAACGGGGTAAAAAAGAGAAAATATAAATTAATTCCTGATTATTTCGTGATTTCGTCTTTTCGTCTCTTCGTGGTAAAAAGGTATTTTTCAAGAAAACTTCCCCATACGACTGACGCTTTAAAAAAAATAAAAAATTTTTCTTGACAAAATAACAATAATATGGTATTCTGAATAAACAGAAAACAACAGAAAAAACAGGAGAAACGGACATGAGCCAAGGCTCACAAAGGGCAATGAAAATGGGAGAAGGACCCCCTTTATTAAGGGGGAATATGTGTTCTAAACCAGAGGATACGAGTCTGTGGATACTATACTAATTCGCTAATCTCTAATTCACTAATTCGCTATTTTCAGGGGAAACGCTCATGAGTCTGCGA
>JBFLYA010000315.1 GCA_040757115.1 bacterium
ACTCTTGGGCCAGGTTTGCTTGACACCGTGAATTGTGAATGGTGAATAGTTACCAATTTTTTTAATAATATCTCCCTATCTCCTTAATCTCCACATCTCCTTTTGTTACACCACCTGAACGCTTACAAATTTTCTCTCGCCAGGACGCAAAGGTCGCAAAGGGGTCTTTTCTTAGCGTCCTTTGCGCCTTTGCGAGAAATCTGTTTTAATTACAAATTAACAATCAGGAAGTAAGAACTTCTCAACCTCTTAACTTCCTAACTTCCTAACTTCTGTATTTCAATTAATTCCAGCAGTAATACCTTTATACCAATCTATGATATTTTTACCATAGAATAAGATAATTAGAGCCCCAAAGACTAAATATGGTCCAAACGGAATATATTCACCAAATCTCTTTTTACCTGATAAAATTAATATCAATCCAACTAACGAGCCTAAAAATGAGGCAAAAAACAGACTTATTAAGGTATATTGCCAGCTGGCTAAAAATACACCAATGACTGCCGCCAATTTAAAATCCCCGGCACCCATGCCTTCTTTTTTAAAGATAAAAGGGCTGATAATTACGATTAAAAAGATAATCCCTCCACCAACTAATCCTGCTATTAAAGAACTAATGAATATACCTTTAAAGTAACTTATTAAAAGTCCTATGATTATCATAGGATATGTCAGAACATTAAGGATTAATTGATGTTCGAAGTCGATAAAAGTAATAATGATAAGGACTGAAATAAATAAAAGATAAATAAAGAAATCAGGTGATTTCCCAAAAAATTGCCATAACAAAAGGAATAAAACAGGGGTTAAAATTTCGACGATGAGGTATCTTGGAGAGATTTGGACACCACAATAACGGCATTTACCTTTTAAAATGAGATAACTGATAATTGGGATATTTTCCCATATCTTTATTTTGGTTTTGCAGTTTGGACAATGAGAAAAAGGAATAACAATTGATTCGTCTATTGGTAGGCGATAAATACAGACATTAAAAAAACTTCCGATTAGTGCTCCAAAGATGAATATTATTATCTGGATAAATGGTGATGGTATTAATTCTATCATAATTTTTTTGTAGCCGTTCAGGTGTAATGAAGGGAATGAGTAGAAATTTTAGATATAAGAGAATAGTAACCGTTCAGGCTATATATCAAAAGTGTAAGAAAGGGGATAAGGAGATAAGAGTGATATGGAGATAAGATAATAGAAATAGATTGAAATTTATAGAAATAGGTAGAAATTGATTGTGGAAAACAACAAATTTCCATAAATTTCTATTAGTTTCTATTAATTTCAATTTTTTTAATAATATCTCCCTATCTCCTTAATCTCCACATCTCCTTTTGTTACACCACCTGAACGCTTACCATACTTCGTATTCTTTACTCTGTGTAATTACGCAGCTTAACTTGAATTTGAAATGAATTTCTTTAATATTTTTCCCATTTTTTTCTACTTTTCCATTTTCCCTTACTTACACCTGAACGCTTATCCCTTTTCTTTCAATTTACAATTTCTTTTTGTTTTGTGCCTTTTCTTCAGATAAAACCTTTAAGAAGACATTTACTATTTTCGGGTCAAATTGTCTGCCGGAACATCGTTTTAATTCGACAATGGCCTCTTCTTCAGACAATGCTTTACGGTAAGGTCTATCCGAAATCATTGCCTCATAGGCATCTGTAACTTCAATAATTCGAGCCTCTAAAGAAATTTCATCCCCAACTAATCCATCAGGATATCCCGCACCATCTATTCGTTCATGATGTTGTCTAACCGCAGGTAATATATCCCACGGGAAACTAATTGGGGATAAAATTTTAACACTAAGTAAAGGATGGTTTTTAATGGTTTCAAATTCATCCCTGGTTAATCCCCCTGGTTTATGGAGGATATTTTCGCTAACACCAATTTTACCAACATCATGAAGCAAAGCCGCGATATAGATATTTTCCAGTTTTGACTCTGGCACACCTAATTTCTGGGCAACTGACACGGCAAATTGAGCTACTCGCTCACAATGACCACGAGTATAGGCATCTTTGGCATCAATTGCCTCGGCTAATGATTTAGTAGTGTTAAGCAGACCTTCTTTAACTGTTTTAAAAAGTGAGGCATTTTCTATGGCGATGGCTGATTGGCTGGCTAAAGTAATAAGTATTTCTTTTTCTTCTTCCGTATAGTGATAAGGTTTTTGTGAATAAATAGTAATTACCCCTAAAATCTTATCTTTAACCATTAAAGGGGCTGATAAGAATGCGGCAATTCCTTCTTTTAAGGCATATTCTGGATTTTTGATTCGAGCATCAGTTTTTATATTCGAAACAGATATTGTTTTTTTATCCTTAATTACCGCATTTTCAATACTGGCATCAACCTCAATCTCACCTTTTTTTAGATATGAATTTGATAAACCCATAGAGGCAGACAAGATTAATTTTTGTTTAGCCAGAAGTTTAATTGAACACATTCTGGTATGCATAGTTCTTGAGGTCGCTTCAACAATTAATTTTAACACCTCATTAATATTTAATGTCGAGACTACGGCTTTAGTAATATCAGAAAGAACAGATAACTGGGCAATTTTTTGTTCCATTGCCTTGTATAATTTAACATCTTTAATGGCAATAGTCGCTTGATTGGCAAGACCATCTAAAACTATGACATCATCATCAGTGAAATTTTCCCCACTTTTTCTTTTTAACATAAATACACCAATGAGCATTTCTCTTATTTTTAATGGAACAGCAATACAGCTGGTTATTTCTTCTGATTGAAGGTATTTCTCGAATTTTGGTTTATTCATTCCCAGATAGACTAAGAGAGGTTTTTTATGTTTTGCTACCCACCCAGCAAGACCTACACCAATTTTTATTCTACTTTGCTCAAAATGCTTATGTCCGGCATTATGAATAGCCTCACCAACTAATTCATCTTTTTCTTCGTCTATTAAATAAATAATCGCTGTATCTGCTTCTAACATAGATGCCGCGGTATTAATAATTAAATGAGAGAGTTTTTCTAAATCTAAGGTAGATGCGATTGCTTTACCAATGTGAGATAGCGTGGCTAATTCAGCGATTTTGTGTTTTAAATCATGTTTTTGAAGGCAAAGGTGTGAAATGGTATTTGCAATTGAAGATATCAGGTCTGAAGCCATATATATTTTTTCCTGTGGGAATTCTTTGATATTTTTGAATGCGGTTAATAGTTCTTTGGGATTAAGATTCAACTTTTCAGCAAGCCGTTTTATCTTCAAAGAATCTACCGGGGCTAAAATCCTGGTGCCTTCTATTCCAATGGAACCTATATAGACATCTTTAAGAATTATCGGGGCAACAAAATGACAAAGTCCGGCATCACAAAGATATATCTTTGAACCACCATCATGGGTAAAGGTTTCTTTTTCTATCTTTGCGTCAAATTCCTGGCACATCAAGGCTCCTTGTGGAGTGCATCTAATCAACTGACAAAAATTATTTAAGCCGGTTGTTTTAACCACAGGAATTCCATCTTTATCGACAATTATAGTAGGCATATCGATTGCCTTAGCAAAGTTATCCTGAATTTGTTGTAGAATTTCTGGTTCGACTAATTCATTTAATTTTAGTGTTTTTACAGCCATTATTTATTCTCCTGTAAGCGTTCAGGTGGTGTAACAAAAGGAGATGTGGAGATTAAGGAGATAGGGAGATATTATTAAAAAAATTGAAATTAATAGAAACTAATAGAAATTTATGGAAATTTGTTGTTTTCCACAATC
>JBFLYA010000316.1 GCA_040757115.1 bacterium
ATTTGGTGCTTGGAATTTGGAATTTATTTGGAATTTGGTGCTTGGAATTTGGAATTTCTATCTAATCTGTCCACTAAAAGATGTGGGTAATGATTAGGCCAGGGGGGACATCAATTGAGTAGCGACAGAGCACTAGTAGAAAGCAGATAGTAGATAGTAAGCAGGAGGAAGGCACAATGTTTTCTCTCTACTGACTACTCTCTACTATCTACTGACTACTACTTTAGTAGAAAGGAGTAATTATGCCCAGAAAAGGACCGGTAAAAAAAAGGCGCATATTGCCAGACCCAATATATAACAGTCAGTTAGTGAGTAAATTCATTAATATGATTTTAAGACGAGGTAAAAAATCAATAGCGCAAAAAATAGTCTATAATGCTTTTGCTATTATCGAAGAAAAGACAAAAGAATCTCCAATAACAATTTTTAAGCGGGCAGTGGATAAGGTTAGACCACATGTGGCTGTAAAATCAAGACGCGTCGGCGGAGCAACATACCAGGTCCCGGTAGAAATCCCTGAAGAACGAGGTATTACAATGGCTATGGGTTGGATAATATCCTTTTCTAAAGCACAAAAAGGGAAACCGATGCAAGAAAAGTTAGCTCAAGAAATATTAAATGCCGTAAATAATACCGGGGCTTCTATTAAGAAAAGAGAGGATACCCATAAAATGGCTGAGGCAAATAAGGCTTTCGCTCATTATAGATGGTAAAAAGAGGATTTTATATGCAAGATATTGTTGGGGGATTTAAAAAGGTTATTCAAGATTTATTGGTTCCTGAATTAAAGGCGATTCAGGTTGAATTAAAATATCATAGCGAGCGTTTCGAGGCAATGCAGAAAGATATGCATGAAGTTAAGATAGATCTACAAAAAATTGTAGGGGTGATGGATTGGAATACAAAAATAGCTCGATTTGAAGGGCAAATGAACAACTTAGAACATATACTCTTAGAACACATAGGATTAGAGAGAAAAGTTCAAGTGGCTTAAACGAATAGGAGGAAAAATAACAAATTATTATGGAAAAAGTGATGGTTAAAGAAAAAGAGGCGAGAAGTATGGGAAGAAAGATTGCGTTTGAAAAAATAAGAAACATAGGGCTTATGGCTCATATAGATGCAGGTAAAACCACAACTACGGAACGCATTCTGTTTCATACAGGTAAGGTGCATAGGTTTGGTGAGGTAGATGAAGGAACGACCGTTATGGACTGGATGGAACAGGAACAGAAAAGAGGGATTACGATTACTGCGGCTACAACTACCTGTTTCTGGCGAGACCATAGAATCAATATTATTGATACCCCGGGACATGTTGATTTTACGATTGAAGTAGAACGCTCATTAAGAGTGCTTGACGGCGTAATTACCGTTTTTTGCTCCGTAGGTGGTGTTGAACCTCAATCAGAAACTGTCTGGCGTCAGGCAGACAGGTATCATGTTCCCAGAATTGCCTTTGTCAATAAAATGGATAAAGTAGGCGCAGATTTTAACCATGTGGTTTTGATGATGAAAGAAAGATTAGACGCTATCGCTGTGCCAATACAATTACCAATTATGGATAAAGAAGGTGTGTTTAAAGGCATTATCGATGTGGTTAAAATGAAGGCTCTTTACTGGGAGAAAAACGAAAAAATAGAAATCATTAGAGAAGATGAAATCCCTGAAGAATTATATGAAACCGCAAACACTGCTCATCATACTTTGATAGAAACTATCTCAGAATTTGATGAAGAGTTGATGACAAAATACTTATCCGATGAACAGATGAGTGAAGATGAAATTAAGAGAGGTATTCGGTCAGCAACAATAAAGGGATTGATTTTCCCGGTGCTCTGTGGGAGTTCAGTCAATAATAAGGGAATAAAGAATCTCTTAGATGCCGCAGTAGATTATTTACCTTCTCCTATTGATAAACCTCCAGTTAATGGGGTTAATCCTAAAACAGAGCAACAGGAAGAACGAATTGCTTCAGATGATGAACCTTTTTCTGCTTTAGCCTTTAAGATTGCGGCAGACCCGTATGTCGGTAATTTATCTTATATTCGGGTTTATTCTGGCTCTGTTGCTTGCGGTGATTCAATCTATAACGCTAATACAGACAAAAATGAAAGAATCGGTCGAGTAATACAAATGCATGCGAATAAACGAGAAGATATTGAACGACTTTATGCAGGTGATATTGGAGCCGTAGTTGGATTAAAAGATATTTCTACAGGTAATACCCTGTGTGATAAGAAATATCCAGTTGTTTTAGAATCAATTCATTTTCCTTCACCCGTGATTTCAGTAGCGATAGAACCAGAGACCAAACAGGATGAAGAAAAATTAGGGCTGGTCTTAAGTCGCTTAACTCAAGAAGACCCTACTTTTAAAAAATCTGTAAATTCAGATACAGGTCAAACCCTTATCTCCGGTATGGGCGAATTACATTTAGAGGTTTTAATCGAACGAATGAAGACGGAGTTTGGATTAAATGTCCAAGTAAGCAAACCACAAGTAGCATACCGGGAAACGATTAAAGGAAATGTTGAAATAGAAGGAAAATACATTCGTCAGAGTGGTGGTAGAGGACAATATGGTCATGTCTGGTTGATGATAGAACCAGTAGAACCAGGAACAGGACTGGAATTCGTTAATAAGATTGTGGGCGGAACTATACCGAGGGAATATATCCCACCGGTGAAGGCAGGTATTGAAGAAGCAATGGGTTGCGGTGTATTAGCCGGCTATCCAGTTGTAGATGTAAAAGTAACATTATTTGATGGTTCTTTTCATGAGGTAGATTCTTCGGAAATTGCCTTTAAAAATGCCGCACATCAAGCGTTTATTGCTGGAGTTAAAAAAGCACATCCAGTTCTATTAGAGCCAATTATGAAATTAGAAGTAACCGTTCCTCAGGAATATATGGGAGATATAATTGGAGACCTTAATTCTAAAAGGGCAAATATTTTAGAAATGGAACAAAGAAGAACATCTCAAATCATTCGAGCCATGGTGCCACTATCAGAGATGTTTGGGTATGCGACGACGATACGTTCGTTGAGTCAAGGAAGGGCAAATTATACAATGGAATTCGCTTACTATGCAGAAGTTCCAAAGGAAATTGCTGAAAAAATTGTATCTAATATATAAATTTGGTAACTGGTGATTGGTAAATGGTAATTTAATTACCATTGAGCCAATTACTAAATAGGGCTTCACGAAATTATAAAGTAAGTAATCGGTTAACTGGTAACTAATTACCATTCACCAGTTACCAATTACCAAATAAAAGGAGGTATTAAAAAAAATGGCAAAGCAGAAATTTGAGCGGACAAAACCACATGTTAATGTGGGAACAATTGGTCATATTGACCATGGAAAAACAACTTTAACTTCGGTTATCACGAAGGTTTTATCAATGGCAGGACAGGCAGAATTTAAGGCGTTTGGTGATATTGATAACGCACCAGAAGAAAGGGAGCGGGGGATAACCATTGCCATAGCCCATGTTGAGTATCAGACACAAAACAGGCATTATGCCCACATAGATTGTCCCGGGCATGCGGATTACATCAAAAATATGATTACCGGTGCCGCCCAGATGGATGGGGCAATATTGGTTGTTTCAGCCGCAGATGGTCCTATGCCTCAAACACGAGAACATATTTTATTAGCCCGTCAGGTGGGTGTGCCGTATATCGTTGTATTTTTAAACAAAGTAGATATGGTTGATGACCCGGAATTATTGGATTTAGTTG
>JBFLYA010000317.1 GCA_040757115.1 bacterium
CCTTTATTTAACCTGACTCCTCCATTTAATACCTTGAACACACCTCTACCTTCAGGGACTTACACTATCTACTTTGGAGTGGATATAAATATGAATGGTGTGATAGATTTTGATAGTCTGTATTATGACTCTGTAGTAGTCATAGTGCCATAAAGGAATGGGAATTTGAGAAAGATGGTGGGGCAGACCTTGCGAGGTCTGCCCCCAGAAGCCATCTACACGGGGAGTGGGCACAAACGGGGATGAAAATGGGTTTGATAGTTTGATGGTTTAATGGTTCAAGTGAAATCAGGCTGAAGCCTGCGGCTACCAGCCTTCCCGAATCCCGAGTCCCGAGTCCCGATTTTCAGGAGAATAGCACGCTGATGACGCGGATGTTGCGGATATTTCGCGGATAAAAAATATGTAACCGTTCACCGCAGAGACGCAGAGAAAAACACACCCCTAACCCCTCTCAAGAGGGGAATATAACCCCCTAACCCCCTTTGTTAAGGGGGAATATTTGCTTCTTATTCGTGTGCATTCGTGTTGACAAAAAGGCAAAAACTTTATAGAATTGATATAATTAACAATTGACAATTTACAATTAACAATTGACCATTATTTGTTAATTTTGTCAACATCAAATATTAATTGTGAATTGATAATGGCTAATTGATAATTGTCAATTGACTATATTTGGACTTGTGGGTAACGATAAGCTCTCAAGAGGGGAACAACCCCCTAACCCCCTTTGTTAAGGGGGAATATGCGGGCGGGATGCTGAAGTCGAGCAACGCAGGCTAAAGCCTGTGGCTGCCAGCCTTCCCGAGTCCCGAACCCCGAGTCCCGAGTCCCGATTTTCAGGCGAAAGGAGGTAAAAACCAATGAGTGTTAGTTATAAAGAACTTGGGTTGGTAACAACCAGAGAAATGTTTAAGGTGGCGATAGAGAAAGGTTTTGCTGTGCCAGGATATAATTTCAATAATATGGAGCAATTGCAAGCGGTCATTCGTGGGTGTGTTGAGACGGATTCACCAGTCATTTTGCAGGTATCCAAAGGTGCCCGTGAATATGCTAATTCAACTTTACTCCGTTATATGGCTCTGGGAGTGGTCGAGATGGTTAAGGAGGGTGGCAATGAAATCCCAATTACCTTACATCTTGACCATGGTGATACCTTTGAGCTGTGTAAATCTTGTATTGATACTGGATTTAGTTCAGTAATGATTGATGGCTCACATCATCCTTATGAACAAAATATCGCTTTGACCAGGCAGGTCGTAGAATATGCCCACTCTAAAGATGTGGTAGTTGAAGGTGAACTTGGAATTTTAGCCGGGATTGAAGAAGAAGTAAAGGCAGAAAAAACTACCTATACCCATCCTGAACAAGTAGAAGATTTTGTTTCTCGGACTGGTGTTGATTCTCTGGCTATTGCTATTGGGACAAGTCACGGGGCATATAAATTCAAACCCAAACCTGGTGAATCGATACCACCTTTACGATTTGATATACTTGAAGAGGTTGAAAAGCGATTGCCTGGTTTTCCAATCGTTTTACACGGTGCCAGCTCTGTCTTACAAAAGTATGTGGAGATAGTTAATCAATATGGTGGTAACCTATCTGGGGCTATTGGTGTCCCGGAAGACCAATTACGCCGAGCCGCTAAAAGTGCGGTCTGTAAAATCAATATCGATACGGATGGACGGCTTGTCGTCACGGCGATGGTGCGTAAAATCCTGGCTGAAAATCCAAAAGAATTTGACCCCAGAAAATACCTTGGCCCAGCACGGGAAGAATTAGTTGAGATGATTAAGCGTAAAAACATAGAAGTTCTTGGCTCAAATGGACATAGTAAGGAAATTTTAAAGGCGATAAGAGGTGAATGAATAAAAAATCTTTTATCTTACCGGTTTTACTCATTTTACTCATCGGCTGTTTTTGTATGGGATTCTGGGGAGAATGGGATTTTTATATCGTTAATGACCACCCTATCAGGATTCAATACCTGTGGGATACATTAAAGATAAATCTGCCTATCTTTCATAAACTCATCTATTGGAATCCCTTCATAAATTGTGGAGAGCCCAGTTTATATTTGTATCCACCGGGTTTTATCATCTTTGGAACAGCAATTGACTTGATTACCTTCCATCAACTACCCATAGAAATAATCTATAAACTCCTTCTTATCTTTGCCTATTACTTACCGGGAATTACCAGCCTTTTATTTTACAAGAAAATAGGTTTGAGTCGAATCAGTGCCTTACTGGGCGCACTGGCAATGATGCTCTATTCCAATATGACCATTGGTGGTGATGTTGAAGGCGGAATGATTATTGGATTCTTAAATATGCGACTGGCGGTTGGTCTGGCACCCCTTATCTTGTATTTTGCCTTATCCTGGAACTTGAAAAATGCCATATTTACAGGATTGACATTAGGTTTATGCCTTTTAACCCATCCCTGGGGCTGTTTGTTGCCTATTCTGGCAATAATACTTTTATGGACACCTTCTAAAAAATCTATCGGACTTTTATTCCTTATCTTCGTTTTAGCCTTTGGAATATCGTGTTTTTGGTCATTACCGGCATTTTCCCATCGGGAATTTCTTAGACGGGCTGTTCTCTGGGACTTTTCTCCAGACGATATTTTTACCTGGATTAAACAATTACGACCCTTTTGTTTATTATATTTAATCTCCCTTGCAGGATTACATAAAAAACATCTACGATTAGGCTTTTTACCTCTAATTATTTTAATCGTGATACAGGGAAGTTATTTTTTTCACCTCGAATTACTTGAGCCTTCAAGGCTAAAAGATAATTTTTTCTTCTCAATACTGCTTTTATCGGCTGTTGGAATAGAGCAGTTATTAATTTGGTTAAAAAGGAGAATTATTTATTCCCTTGCCTCTATTTGCCTGATTATCATTTTGCTTGTTCCTTTTATGAATTCACCAACAAAAGGTTCATATAGTTATGGAAGTATCACCTATTATGAAAATTTTGAGAAATATTACCAGATGAATAATATTTTCCATACCTTAAAAGATTCACCACCAGGTAGAATCCTTTTTACCTCTTCATCCCGGCCGATGAAAGGGGTATATCATACCCATATTTTTGCTTTGACCCCTGTTTTTATTGGCAGGGAAATTATAGGAGGAATACCAACCGCTCATACCCCAATGGCTAATTATCTTTATTATGGTGGTAAGCAAAATAAGAATACAGATTTTGCTGAGGCATTTGATAATAAATCTATCTTTGGAATGAACTATGACGAAGGCGTGGATGTTCAAAGACTACATAAAATATGTTCACGGTTGAATATTACGACAATTGTTGTTGGCAAATATGAGGATAAAGTCCGTTCTTTTTTTCTTGCCAATCCTGACTATTTTCCATTACGGACAAAAATAGGTAGGTTTCATCTCTTTGATGTTGCCAACTACAAACATTCCCTTTTAGATTATAATAAAGCAGTGATTATTAAAGGGAAAATGGATGAAATTCACATTCGAGTATTAGAGGCAAAACAAAATATCACACTGGGGGTCAAAATTTCCTATTATCCATTGTGGAAGGCGTCCATTGATAATATTCAATTAAAAGTTAGTCAGGATGAAATGGGTTTGATAAAGGTCAATCTGCCAGCAGGGGAAAATTACATTGTGAAGTTAAAATATGAAGATGGACTGATGGAACAAATTGGCTGGATTATCACCA
>JBFLYA010000318.1 GCA_040757115.1 bacterium
CCCCCAAGATTGGGGGGTGGGGGTTGAAAATAAAATTAAAAAATTAATTATTAGTAGTGGTAGTGGTAGTGGTAGTGGTAGTGATGTGGAGAATGTGGGTAACTCCAAAGGAGTTATCCAAGCGATTGTGGGTAAGTTGTGGACAGCTTTGCTGTCCATCAACTTATCCACATGAGCGTCAATTGCGTCACTATCCACATCTTTCCACTTTGTGCCCACTCCCTGTAGGCATGAGCGTTTCTCCTGAAAAATGAATTTAAAACTACGAAGAACACGAAGATTATCATTTATATTTTTGGGTTATTATCTTCGTCTTTCTTTGTGTTTTTCGTGTTTCTCCACCAAATGACTACGGATTACTAAAAAATAAAATTTTACTTGACAATTTGTCAAATATATGCTATATAAATTAAAGAGAAACCTTTTGGATAAAATGAGAATGGAAGTAAGTGCCTACGAGTTAGAAAGTGAACTAAAGTTGAAGGTGGATAACTTTAGATTTTTAAGTGGTGACTAAATGCAAGACTAAATCTTTGCTTATAACCTTTCCAAATTTAGGCACTTTAAGTATTCGTAACCACAATTTCATTGATAATCAACGCTCGATTCCTGAACCTGTCAGGAACAGGTTTTATCCGAAAGTGTTCCAATATTTAAGGAGGGTGAATAAAATAATATTAAAAACCTGGGGAGGAGGGGATATTAATATGTCCAAAAAAATGATAGGATCAGGTTTTTCAGGGGTAGAAGTTGAATTAATGGAAAGTAAGGGGTTGAAGAGATTATCTACTACGAAAGAAGATAGAGAAAGAATTGAAGAGGGAATAAAACGAATAACCCCAAGAGTAGAAGCGGGAATAAAAAGGGTTAGAGAATGGGTAAAAAAATCAGGAGAGGCAACAGAATGGCATCCAGGATGTAAAGCTATGTAACGATATGATGTGTTTGACATTAAGTCCTTTTAAGGAAAAAGAGGAAGATATAGTTTTACTACTCTCCTTCTTTTTATACCCTGAGTTAGAAGAGGAGAAGGAGTTAATGACAGAAATTTTGTCAAAAATGGGATTTGGAGACTTTTATAATTTAGCAAAGACCTATGGTAATGGCAGACCTTTAAAAAGAATATTCTCTTTAGTTGAAAAGGAAGGTTGTACTGAGATAAGAAAAAGTGAGGTTGAAGATTGTCGTGAATGGAATGCGGAATGGGAAATTTATTATCAACATTTGAATATATCAAAAAAGGCATTAAAATTTGATTTTTATACAGCGAAACAAGAATATTTAGGTTATCTAATTCTACGTCCCTCTGATGGCACGATTTGTGATTCTTTCATCCATACTCCTACCAAAAGAATAGAAACATCTAATTATTTCATAACTTGCAAAAACTCTCTTTGTGAAATTGATGGGATTCATTTTATCCAACAGGATGTGAAAACTGGAAGATGTGCTCATGCTTGTTTGGCAATGGTTTCTAAAAATTTAAGTTACAAAACTAAAAAAACTCCTTTAACCTTTAGAGAAATAAGAGAACTATCTGGTAATACTTCTATTCCTGCCTCTGGGTTAAATATTAATGAAATAACAGATGTGATTAAAGGAATGGGTTATTATTCGCGATGTTATGATTATCTCAGTGAAGATATTCCATATGAACCTGATGAAATTATCTATCAATATATAGAATCACAAATCCCTGTATATGTAGGTCTAAGATTTGACGATGGAGGACATGCTATAATAGTAATAGGACATACCTTTGATTCTAATGCCTGGTGGCCTGAGGCAAAATTAGGCTACTATAAACATGAGAAAAGATTTTATTTTAAGAGTCCTATCTTTACAGATTTTGTAATTCAAGATGATAATTTTGGTCCATATTTAACAAGTCCAAGAAACTTTTTTACTCGAGAAAATATTTCAAAAGTTATTGTTCCCCTTATAGAAAATTTTCCTTTATACGCAGAGGAAATTGAGGATTATATCGTATATAGTTTCCTCGCAGATTTCAAGTTTCATAAGCAAATGAAACTTAATAAAACTATCTGGACAGATGTTTATCTTCATCATCTCACCGAAGACAAAATTCTGTTAAGAACTTTTTTAATAGAACGAGATGAATTTATAAAGTCTATTAGAAAAAGTAATGCACCACAAGATATTAAAACTTTTTATACTAACCCTGTTCTTTTTCCAAAAATGACTTCGGATATATCAAAATTTTGGCTTATTGAGATAAGTATTCCTGAAATTTTTATTCATAAACATTATCGTTTAGGAGAAGTCCTAATTAATCCTTATGAAGAAGACTGGTTAAAAGCCATTTTATCCATTCATTTACCAGGTGTTTTATTTGCAAAAAATCCAGAAGGAAGACTTGAAGAATATCTTATAAATAATGATGTACCATATGAAATAGCTAGATTTCCCTCGTGATTAATCAATTTTTATAAAAAACATGGAGGATAAAAAAGATGAGACATACGGTTTCAGTTTTAGTTGAGAATAAATTTGGAGTTTTAACCAAGGTGGCAGGATTGTTTTCTGGACGGGGATTTAATATAGATTCCCTCTGTGTGGCAGAAACTGACGACCCAAATACCTCACTGAGGACCGTTGTTACTCATCGTGATGATAAAATAATCGAGCAAATCGAAAAACAACTCAACAAACTTATTGATGTCATTAAATCTGGAAATTCACACTTCTCCCCAAATAACTGATCCATTACCTCAAAATCCAATTTCTAATTTCAGCATTCTACAAACGCTTACAATTCCTCAAAAGCCAAATCTAATTCTCCAAACAACAAATAATGCCTCAAAGATTATTCGTTTTGACATTTTTGATTGACCTAATCTTCTCTCCTCAAAGACAATGGGGACTTCTGTCAACTTATATCCTTTTTTATAAGCCCTGTATTTCATCTCTATTAAAAAAGAATATCCATCAGAAACAATATTCTTAAAATTTATCCCTTCTAATACATTTGCTCTATATCCTACAAACCCAGAAGTGCAATCATTTATTTTCAACCCGGTTACTATTTTTGCATAAAGATTGGCAAATCTTGATAAAATCAGTCTTTTAATTGGCCAGTTGACGACACTTACGGTTCCATGTGTGTATCGAGAACCAACGACAACATCATAATCTTTAAGTTTTGAGATAAATTTTGGTAAGAAGTCAGGATTATGAGAAAAATCCGCATCCATACTGATAATATAATCCACATCCATCTTCAGGCCGAATTGAAATCCTTCAAGATATGCAGAGGCAAAACCTAACTTGCCTGGTCGATGAATTACAAAAACCCTATCTGGAAATTCCTCTTTTAACTTATTCACTACCTCTCCTGTTCCATCCGGCGAATTATCATCTACGATTAATACATTAATCTTGCCCTCTAAATTTAGTATCTGAGGAATAAGTTTTTGAACATTATCCTTTTCATTATAAGTTGGAATAATCACTAATGTGCTCATAATATTTTCAACCTCATATAGTTACTGGTAACCATTCAGGTGGTAATTTACCGCAGAGACGCAAGAGGCTGCGTTTCTGCGGTGAACGGTTACCAAAACTTTATAGCACTTATTAATCGAAATTTGACCCAGATATGGTTATGAAATTCCAAATCACAAATTCCAAATTCCAATTAGCAGATATGGTTATGAAATTCCAAATCACAAATTCCAAATTCCAATTAG
>JBFLYA010000319.1 GCA_040757115.1 bacterium
TTACCATTATTAGCCGTGCCGATAATCGTATTTTGGACACGGAAGAATAAGGATTTAAGTTCTTATGTCTCCATTGGGGCTATTTTTATGTCCTTCCTTATTTCTTGTGCAGTATTCTATTGGGTAATGAATAATGGCAAGGCGGCGAATGAACATATTTGCTGGTTTATAACCGGGGCAACCAATATCCAATTGAGTATCGTTATCGACCAGTTATCTGCAATGATGCTGGTGGTGGTGAGTTTTATCAGTTTGATGATACAGATTTACTCCCGCGGCTATATGCGAGAGTCAGATGGTAAGCATGACCCAGGATTTTCAAGATACTATGCCTTTCTCTCGCTTTTTACCTTCTCGATGTTAGGGCTGGTATTGAGCAATAATTTCTTACAGATGTATATCTTCTGGGAATTGGTTGGTGTTTGTTCGTATTTATTGATTGGTTATTGGTATCATAAGCCCTCGGCGGCTGAGGCGGGTAAAAAGGCATTTATTACCACACGCGTTGGTGATGTCGGGTTTATGATTGGCATCTTGCTTTTATTTAAATTAACTGGTAGTTTTGGTTTTGAAGAGATTGGCGAGATAATTAAAGCCGGCAATTTACCTGCTTTACCGGGACTTACCCCGGAGCAAACCTTGACTATAATTGCGTTGTTAGTTTTCTGCGGTGCGGTAGGCAAATCTGCCCAGTTTCCTTTGCATGTTTGGTTACCGGATGCTATGGAAGGTCCAACCCCGGTTTCTGCCTTAATCCATGCCGCCACAATGGTTGCCGCAGGCGTCTATTTAGTCGGCAGGCTATTTGGGATGTTTTTTGTCTCTCCAGATGCCCTTCTGGTAGTTGCCTATATTGGTGGTTTTACCGCTATTTTTGCCGCGACTATTGCCCTGACACAAAACGATATTAAACGCATCATCGCCTATTCAACACTAAGCCAATTAGGCTATATGATGCTGGCACTTGGGGTTTGTGGTTATACCGCCGGGCTATTTCACCTGATGACCCATGCCTTTTTCAAGGCACTTTTGTTTCTATGTGCCGGCAGTGTTATCCATGCTATCCATACTAATGATATTTGGTCTGCGGGTGGTCTATTTAAACCAATGAAAATTACCGCCACTACTTTTGTGATTGCCGCACTTTCTCTGGCAGGTATTCCACCTTTAGCTGGATTCTGGAGCAAGGATGAAATACTTATTAGCGTCTTTAATTCCGGTAATATGGTTTTATTTTCCTTTGCCATCATCACTGTATTTTTAACGGCATTTTATATCTTCAGGCTTTTCTTTGTTGTCTTTATGGGCAAAATGCATGAAGCCCCACACGCTCATCACGAACATCATATCCATGAATCACCTGCAGTGATGACTATACCGCTGATACTTTTAGCTATACTTTCTATCGTGGCAGGTCTTATCGGTTCACCCTTGTGTGGTAATTGGATTGGCAAATTCATTCATTTTGAAGGATTGCATACCAGTCATTCAGGCACTGAAAATATAATGTATCTGGGATTATTTATGGCCTGTCTGGGGATATTTGTGGCATGGGTAGTTTATGGAGCCAAATGGGTCTCATGTGAAAAAATAGCAAAGGCATTTTATCCATTCTATCAACTATCATTTCATAAATACTGGGTAGATGAACTCTATGAGATTATATTTGTTAAGCCGTTACATCGATTTACAAAGTGGACGCTAATTTTTGATTTGCGGGTAATCGATGGTTTAGTCAATGGTGTCGCCTGGTTTTCACGAGGTCTGGGAATGATATTGAGAATCTTGCAGACAGGCCTGGCACAATCTTATATGCTGGTTATTATTCTTGGAATTGTATGCTTTTTGGTGTTTAAATTATTTGGATAAGGGGGTAATAGGGTTCTGCAAAATAGGATTTGGGGGAGACAACAAATAAATATCAAATATTAAATATCAAAATGCAAAATTACAAATCAAATTTCAAATTGGTAATATCTTTGCTTCAAGTATTTTAACGCTGAAAGGGAAGAGATAATTTTACATTTTGATATGTAATTTTTATATTTGCTTTTTGCATTTTGCTCTTTGGAGGAAATTGATAAAGAGGTTTTAAATACCCGCTTAAAAACTACAGTTTCTTAGTTTTGCAGAACTCTAATAAGGGGGGTAAAGATAGAGGTAACTTGCAAAAGGAAGATGTATGAAACTTTTAATAAAAAAGGGGCTTATTTTACAACCCGGGGGTAGAGGCGTAACTGATGAACTTGATATTTTAATCGAAGACTATAAGGTTAAAAAAATTGATAGAGATATTGTAAATGAAGACGCCTTAATTATAGATGCAAAAAATAAATTAGTTGTCCCTGGTCTTATTGATGTCCATGTTCATTTTAGACAACCAGGACAGGAATACAAAGAAAATATTTATACGGGTTCGTGTGCGGCGGTCAGCGGCGGATTTACTACAGTCATCGCCGAACCTAATACTAATCCCCCAATTGACACGGCTTCACGATTTAAAAATATTTTAGAAATTGCGCGTGAACAAAGTCTGGTTCATTTCTTTTCAAAGGCTTGTATATCAAAAAGAATGGACGGGAAGATGTTGGTAAATGTTCCCCAATTAAAACAAGCGGGGGCTAAAGCACTTTCGGATGACGGTCAACCTGTTGCAAGTAATAAATTAATGAGAAACGCCCTTATTAAGGGTAGAGAATATGGTATCCTGGTCAATCCCCATTGTGAAGAATCGGAATTATATCGTCAAAGAATGATAGAGAAATTAGGGAGACAGTTTGCATTACTTGAACCATATACCGCCGAGGATAGATTTATTGAGCGTGATATTAAATTAGCGGAGGAGACGGACGCAAATATTCATATTTCACATGTTAGTCTTGCGGCATCGGTAGAAAAAATTGCACAAGCAAAAAAACGAGGGGTAAAAATTACGGCAGAAGCAACACCACATCACTTTATTCTGTCAAAAGAGAATGAAAAGGAGATAGGGACTAATGCAAAAGTAAATCCTCCACTAAGAGCTAAAGAGGATGTAGAAGCAATAAAAGAGGGTTTGTCAAACGGCATAATTGATATTATTGCCAGTGACCATGCTCCTCATACACCGACAGAAAAAACTGTTCCGTGGGAGCAAGCCCCTTTTGGAATTATTGGTTTAGAAACGACTTTAGGTTTAGTCCTTACTTATTTAGTTAAGCCAGGTATTTTAACGCTCAAACAAGCAATTGAAAAAATGACTATCTTGCCAGCTAAAATTTTTGGACTTGCAGAGGCTGGATTTGGAAGTCTTACACCAAATATATCTACAGATATAACCATAATAGACTTAGAGAAAAAATGGAAGGTAGATGTTGATAAATTTTATTCAAAGGGAAGAAACTGCCCCTTTAACGGTTGGGAACTTCAAGGGAAAGCAACCACGGTCATAGTTAAAGGTCAAGTTATAATGAAAGATGGACATATTTTATAACGGTTCAGCCACTGATTAACACGGATTAGCAGGGATAAATAGCAGAGGGCAGAGAGCAGAGGGCAGAGAGCAGAGGGCAGAGAGCAGAGGGCAGAAGGCAGAGGGCAGAGGGCAGAAGGCAGAGGATAACAGGAGGAAAAACCTTCAGCCTAATTACGGACACGGATACCGGACACGATTCACGAATTTTCAGTGTTTCATC
>JBFLYA010000320.1 GCA_040757115.1 bacterium
AAAGAATTACAACTACTTTATTTATAAATGGTTATACTCTTGTTCCTCAATAGTTGAGCATTTTCATTTGACCTAATCTTTAACTCTATATGCTTTAGTCTGTTCTGTAAATTTAGGAATTATCAGAATAATTCTGTACCAAAAATATCACTTTTTTTATTTTTAATAAATAGTACTGTAGGATACAGCACGGTACCAGTACTAGTTTGCAATAGCCGGGGAGTATTCCTGAGTTGTTCAGTAATATCAATAGCATCACCTCTTTCAATATATGTTTCAATATAATCATTGATTCTTTTAGCCTGGCTATATGATAATTTCGATAATTGGCCTGCATCGTGATGATTCTTAATTAATTCAGATGAGATCTCTCTTGCTAACCACTCCCCATTATTGGTTGTTACAACCGAGGTTAGCCCAGTGCATGTTCTGCCTGCATTCCATATCATTCTTCGGTAGAGCATCGCAATATGTTCAGTTTTAGCTTGCTCTGTAAATAAGAATTTTGACCTGCCATAATGAATAAAAAAAGTTTTTTCTATTAAATCAATAGATCTATTAATAATTGATTTATAAGACTCTGAAATTAGTATTTGATCACAAATATTAAAAATATTTTTTTGAACTACCTCCTTGCATGGTATGAAACTAATAAAAGAAGCAAGTAAGGGATTTACTTTAGCTATTGCCTCTATAATAAAGAGATGGGTAAAGGGATCCTCTTTTGCGGGTATTAAAAAAACCGGTCGTTTTTGTGCAAACGGAATTAGCCAATAAAAACAAATCGTCGGAATATTACCGGGTAAATTAATTATCAGTGACTTACCTGTAGGATAATAGCCGATTCTTTGGCCATTCTTAATGTAATAATGATGATCTATGCATTCTTCTAAATTGCCTGGCAATTGAATAGCAATTATTTTTCCCAAATTCTCGAGCATACAAGCAATTTCCTCAATTTCGATGCTTACAATACTTTTATTTAATCCTGTACTTTCTGACACAAGATCAATATATATTTGTCTTGATACTGGAATTCCATTTATGTTAAAATTCATTTTCCTGAATACTTGGGCAGCCTGCTTTAAATCATTCAATATTGTCCGGACAGAAAGCTTTTGCATTGCATAGAATTTATCATCAATAGTTCTTTTTAATTCAGAAGTACGTATTATAGGAAATAAGGAAAGTTGAGCAATAACAGTATCATTTACTGAATGAATTTTTTCTCTTTCTAATGAATAAATGAATTCATTGTTAATCCGCAAAGGTACTTCAAACATTTTAATAAACTCCCTCTATTTTCTGTCCTGAAAGCGCCTCGGGGCTTTGAATATCACATAACCAGTCCCAGTTATAAATATCTGCCACTTTACCAAATGGTTTAATCCGTATTGCTTTATCTCTTTCAACAAAGCCTGGTATTAATGAATCGGTTGTAAAACGAAAACACCTAACAT
The DNA here is from genome assembly GCA_040757115.1 of bacterium. NCBI lineage: Bacteria > bacterium. The sequence continues at coordinate 1,461 of JBFLYA010000320.1, forward strand.
CCCCCTGTTTACCATAATTAACAATCTTGCCATTTTCATCAATAACATCTAGTACAATATACGGCTGAGAAGGGATGTAGATTACTTTATATTCATCTTCTTTTTCATATGGTTTCTGAAATGATATGCCGGAAACAGACGTTCCATATATACCCACTACAGGACGTCCCTGGAAAATAACTTCCCGGATGTATTTATGTGTGTCTCTAGACATGGCTAATCCTGCGTGACAAACAGCTTCTATTTTATCGAACAATGCTATATCAATATATTGCGGTAATAATTCCAATAAACTGGCAGTACAGAAAAGCACCCCTATGTTCTGATATTTAATAATCGGCAGCACCTGCTCCCATATATGCTTTATATAATGTGTAACTGCCTCATCATTACCTTCATGAATATACTTTCTGACAATTCTCGGATCCATATCAATACAATAAATCATACCGCCACGGGTTTCGGCAAAGGATATCAATAACCTACCTGTAGTATGTGGTCCAGTTGGTCCAATGAAAAGCCAATTCTTTTTATAAGGAACCTCATGAATATCTAAAAACTCATTTGAAAAATTCAGAATCTGTTGCCAATATTCACTTCCCCAGTTGCCACGCTTGGCAATACCGGTAGTACCGCCTGTTTCGGATGCCCATATCCATTTCTGTTTTTTTCTTTGTGAAAGAGGTATAAAATCTTCTAATGGTTTAACTCTGAGGTCATTTTCATATAAAGCCATTTCTTTCCTATTGGGGAAGGATAACTTGTTTCTGAAGTCCTCTAATGTCTTAACTTCTTTAAGTACATCAATACCCTTATTCTTTTGGTGTTCGAGCCAATATTTTGCTCCAGTTTCTTTGTCATAATGAATAGTTAAAATCTCTCTTAAATACCTTTCATCGATTTTTCTTAAATAACTCATTATTTCCTCCTTTCTTAAAAAATTCGTGCCTTTCACGAAATTCATAACTCCTTGATTAACAAGAAGTTACAAATACGCTTTTTTCTTATTGCCCTCCTGTTGTATAACCCCTTGATTTTCATAGACTTACAAATCATAGTTTGCTCATTTTTCTTCACTTTTGCCCACTTTAAATAGGAGTGGAGGGCAATTTTTCAAACCTTTGAATTTTGTGAAAGCTACCACTTTTTAATATCTATAAAATTATCTTCTTTATTTATTTCCATTGACTTAAAAATTATAAAATTTTACCTCCTCCCATCAAAATATGCTATAATTGAACCTGCAATCGGCAAGTAGGCTCACCAGAATAGCGTTAACCCCTTGATATATCAGTAGTTAATCCGTTAAAAAATCTGTAGATTTTTTAACAGAAATGATTGACATTGGCCTCCTTCTATGCTATACTTTAGGTAAGTAATTAATATTACTAAAGTTAACATAAAAAGGAGACCAAGTATGATTACTTCTTCAATCCCTCAAATAGATACCCGTCCTCGCCATGAGCGACGGCCAGAAATTATCGCCTTGGAGAAAAGAAAACGAAAATTGGTTCGCAAACTCAGACCTGTTAATCTCCAGGTTGAATTCGATAATGATACGGGTGTGGCTATTCTTAAACGACAGGAGATTTATTATATCTCCTATGGTTATGTAAAAAAGAGTAATAAAAAAGTTCCCTCCGGGTATAGATATAAAGTAGCCACCTTAATATCTCTATCAGAGATAGTCTATTTTCAGTTATCTTTGTGTTCTTTGTGTCTCCTTTGAGAACTTTGTGTTTAATAATGTAGGTATCCTTATTTAACCACAAACTTTACGAAGTTTTTCACAACACTCACAAAGATATAGACTTATAATGTAATGTTCTTTATAAACAGATCCCTTAAAAAGGAACAGGAAGTCTGTTTTAACCGTCGTCCAAAAGTAGCCACACCCTAATGATACAGTCACCCAATTTGGTAACTTCCATACCGTAGAAACCTTTAAACAAGCTATTGATCTAACAGGTAGCATTAAAAACAACTTCACGCTTTCTAAACCCATTAACAGCCTTTATTCTGCACCTCAAACATTAGAACATCTGATTGATTGTTGCTGTCTGGGATTATTCCGTTTTGAGCATACGGAAACTTTACGCTTTGACCCTGGTTATCTTGACCTTAAACAAATCTCATCTTTCCCATCAGAAAAGGTCTTTCGTGATCTTCTCTCTGACTTTCAACCAACGCATATCCAGGAACTTATCA
>JBFLYA010000321.1 GCA_040757115.1 bacterium
AAATTTCGGTCAGCCTCTTGACAAAATTAGTATCCTTTTGATAAAATTAATTACTTAATTTTTTTTGTTATTTACCCGGGTGAATTGAAACAGTAGGTCCAGGATTTAAGGACAAGGAGTAAGGGGGGTATTTTCTACCTTGCTCATGGAACCTTGAACCTAACACTTCAGAGGGCTAAATAGTTATCTTTTTTTGATTAATGGAAAGAGAAAAATATGGATTTTTTCAAAATTATAAACGAAGAAATTAAAGAAATTGAGACTGTCTTAAAAGAAAAGACCTTGTCTGATATTGAGTTTTTATTTAATTCCTCATCTTATATTTTAAAATCAGGGGGTAAAAAATTAAGACCGGTTTTACTTGTTCTTTCGGCAAAGGCGTGTAATTTTAATGGCGGGAAAAGATATATTAATCTTGCCTGTGCATTAGAACTTATTCATACCGCTACACTTATTCACGATGATGTGATTGATGAAGCAAAACTACGACGAGGCAAACAAACACTTAATTCTAAATATGATAATAAATTGTCCATACTCCTGGGTGATTATTTGTATAGTAAGGCGGTTGGGTTGATTATCTCAGATGGCGAGAAAAGAATAATGGAGATAGTGGCAGATACTGTTTCTCAAATATGTGAAGGAGAAATTTTACAAACCTTGAAGGCAAATACATTACCCGGAGAGCATGAATATTTGAATATGGTGGAGAAAAAAACCGCAATCTTTTTTTCTACCTGCTGTAAAATTGGGGGATTAATTAGTGGGGTTTCACAACAAACAGTAGATTCATTAGCTTCTTATGGACTTAATCTGGGCACTGCCTTTCAGATTACAGATGATATATTAGATTTAATCTCAGATGAGGTAAAAACTGGTAAGTCAACGAAAAATGACCTGTTAAATGGTAAATTTACATTACCAGTAATATATGCCGCAAACTATTCAACCCCAACGGAACTAAAAATTTTAACTAATAGAAGTGAAAAAGAAAATATCCTGAAGTTAATTAAGAAATATGGGGGGTTGGAATATTCACAAAACAAGGCAAAAAGTTATGTTGATGTAGCTAAACAAACCCTTAATTCACTGGATAATAATCAATATAAAGATGCCTTGCTAAACCTGGCAGATTATACTATGGAAAGAGTAGAAAGTAATCAGTAAAAATCTGGTAATTGTTTGTCCATCTGAAGTGAGAATTAGTATTCTTTGCGTCTTTGCGAGAAATATGAAAGTTTTCTCTGCCTTCTCAGGAATTTAGTTTAATCTATTTTGTGTTTCTTCTCTGTGTCTTTGTGTCTCTGCGGTTAAATACTACCCCATTGAGACTTATGGATAAGTTTCACAAAAAAATCTTGACAGAAATAAGGTATTATGGTATATTCTTAAGAACAGCAGACTATTTCTAACTGTGGTTTGTAATTCACCAGTAACAGTAACCGTTGAGGTGGTAATTTACCGCAGAGACACAGAGGAACAGAGAAGACATGGAAATAAATCAGATAACAGAAAAGATTATTGAGGCAATTATGGAAATACACAGGACATCAAAACCAAATTTGTTAATCAATCATGATATGTCGGTCCTCAAAAGATTGCACTGATGAAAATCCGTGATGGAATTCTGCGTCTGGTAAATAGTTTTTAATTTTTTCTCTGCGAACTCTTTTGTCTGTGCGGTGAACGGCTACCAATATTTAAATAAAAGAAGGCTTTTGGATAAAAAGTAAGAAGTGGGGAATAATCTGTTGGAGAAGACCAAGTAACACTAAAATTTATCCAAAGGTATTGTGAAAGAAAGAGGAGAAAATTAATATGCTTGAAGATTATACCTGGGTAGCGTTATTTTTAGTCGTGGGAATTGTTTTTGTCGCAGGTGGATTTATTGCTAACTGGATTGCCAGACCTTCGAATCCATCAGACCGCAAAAGCTCGACTTACGAATGTGGTGAAGAACCTGTCGGCACTTCCTGGATACAATTCAATATCAGATACTATTTATTTGCCTTGATTTTTGTTATATTCGATGTTGAGGTTGTATTTTTATTCCCCTGGGCAGTGGTATTTAAGGAACTTGGACTATTTGCATTTGTTGAAATGATAATTTTTATCGCTATTCTTGTTATCGGACTTATTTATGCCTGGAGAAAAGGGATATTAAAATGGGAGTAAAGGAGGAGTTTTAAATGGGACTACTTGAAAAGACAATGCCCATAGTCGAAAAATTACCCGGTGGACAAATTATTATTGTTCCGGTTGATTTTATAATTAATTGGGCAAGGCGCTCTTCACTCTGGCCTATGACATTTGGATTGGCTTGTTGTGCCATTGAGATGATGGCGGCGGGTGCCTCTCGATATGATTTAGATAGGTTTGGTGCAGGTGTATTCCGTCCCTCACCCAGACAATCTGATGTGATGATTGTTGCCGGCACGGTTACTCATAAAATGGCGACGCGACTTAAATTGCTTTACGACCAGATGCCAGAACCCAAATGGGTTATCTCAATGGGTAGTTGTGCTAATTCCGGCGGTGTATTTAATACCTATAATGTCGTTCAGGGAGTTGATAAGATAGTTCCTGTAGATGTCTATGTTCCGGGTTGTCCTCCAAGACCTGAGGCACTTTTATACGGCTTTTTAAAGTTACAAGATAAGATTAAAAAGATGAGTATAGCAAGGAAAGTAGAGAGTAGAGAGTAGAGAGAGGGAAGCGGCTTGCTTTCTTTACTCTCTACTTCCTATTTTCAGGAGAAATGAGGATGAAAATAGTAGGTAGGATATAGAAGGTAGGAGGGAAGGAGATAGGCGTAAGGAGTAATGTTTTCTTTACTTTCTACTTTCTACTCTCTACTTTCTACTTTCTTATTTTCAGGAGAACGCCCATGAGTCTGCGACTCACAAATGACGATGAAAATAGTAGGTAGGAGATAGAAGGTGGGAGATAGGGAGATAAGCGTGAGGAGTGGTGTTTTCTTTAGTTTCTACTCTCTACTTTCTACTCTCTACTTCCTATTTTCAGGAGAATCTAAAGTCAAATGTTACAGACCACTATTTTGGGCTAATAACTGCTATATGGCAAAATAGAGGTGAACAATGGGTAGAATTCGACAAATGATAAATGTTCAGGGACGAAATGTATGGACACTTTTTGACTTAGGAGCCCGAAATACTTACATTACTCCTGATGTCGCAACACAACTTACTACGATAAATCTTCCTCGCCCTACATATACCAAATTGGGAGGTGAGATGAAGGTGTCTTCACAAGCCGCTGTATTAGTTGGCGACATCGAAGGAAAACCTTTTCATACGGAAGCTATGGTTATTGACCATATTGGAGATGATGAAGAAGAGAAAAATATCGAAGTCCTATTTGGAGCCCTGGCAATGCAACAATGGGGGATACGATTGATACCAGAACAAGAAAAACTAGACCTTTCTCATTATTCCACCGAATTTACTGAGTTTTAGATAAGCAAGTTCGCTCATCTCTAATTCGTAACCGTTCAGGCTATATATCAAAAGTGCAGGCTATATATCAAAAGTGTAAGAAAGGGGATAAGGAGATAAGAGTGATATGGAGATAAGATAATAGAAATAGATTGAAATTTATAGAAATAGGTAGAAATTGATTGTGGAAAACAACAAATTTC
>JBFLYA010000322.1 GCA_040757115.1 bacterium
AAGGAAAAGACAGCGAATCAAAGTTTTTGTCTAACCCTGCGTTGCAGTTGACGGCGGGGGACTGTGCCGTGGTCAGAGTTTTGTGGTCTCTCAAAGTTTTATCTTGCTATCAAACTTTTGTGGTAATTCTCCCCGCCGCACCTGAACTTTATCGTTAGACAACCTTAAAAGTTGAAAAAAGAGACAAAGAATGTTAAATTTCTTTCGTTCTATTTTGAAAATAACAGAGTTAATCATGGCAGAAAAGGAGGTGGAATTATCTTAAATTTTGATGCCAAACTCTTTTGGTATAAAATAACGAAAAACATAAAAGTCTAACAACTCGTTGGAGCGGACGGCTAAAGCCGCCACTGAACTCTATCGTTAGACTTAAAGGAGAAAAAAGTGACACAGAAAGAAATCTTCGAGTTTATCAACAAAAACATGTCTTGCACGTTGGCAACATGCGTTGACAACAAACCCCATGTTCGCGGGATGTGGATGTATAGGGCTGATGAGAAAGGCATTATTTTTCACACGGGCGTGATGAGAGACCTGTATAAACAACTTCTGACAAACCCTAATATTGAGTTGTGTTTTCATAATGCCGATCCGCAGAACTTAATGCAAGTCCGTGTCAGTGGAATTGCCGTACAGGAAAACGACAACAAATTAAGAGAGGAGATTATTTCCCAAAGACCTTTCCTTAAGCCGATTGTCGCTCAACATGGGCAGGAGTGTATTGCTGTATTTCGCGTCAAAGAGATGGTGGCCAGTGTTTGGTCAATGGCAAAAAACCTCGAGCCAAAGGAAATTGTCGTCATAAAAGAAGGAGAGAATTAGAGAGAATTAGGGTCTGACCTCGAATATAGAATTTAAATTTATAAAAAAGAGAAGATTAAGAAGAAAAGAAAAAGACGGCGGAGCAAATCTTTTCCTAACAAATCGTTGCAGCGGACGGCGGGGGACTATGCCGTGGTCAGAGTTTTGTGGTCTCTCAAAGTTTTATCTTGCTATCAAACTTTTGTGGTAATTCTCCCCGCCGCACCTGAACTTTATCGTTAGTTGCCCCCAGCAGAAGACGAGAGTGCGTAGCGTGGCCGAGAAACCCGAAAGTTCCCAAAGAAGTTTGCCCGAAGGCGACTAAAAATAAATCTATGCGAATTTTTATATGGAACCTTTAGAAATTATCCTTAAAAAAATTGAAGATTTAGAGAGAGATTTGTCTGCTGAAATCGTAGTCCAAGAAGAAAGTGGACATTGGGAATGGAGGACGGATTTAAAAGGTCCAAAATATGATGAAGATTTTTATGAAGGTGAAGTGTGGATCATAGATAGACCAAGAATAACAGAACCAGACACTCAAAGAAGAGAAACAGCAAAAGCCGAACTACAAAAAATTCGTGAAAGTTCAGAATGGATTGCTGCAAGATATGAAGCAAGGGCTACTCTATCTGGATGGGGTTATGTAAGAATAGACGATGAGGTTGATTTATGGTTTGATGAACTGAGAAAAAGGCTTACTAAAAATACTACTGTAGGAGAAGGATACAACGTAGAAGAAGATTTAAGAACATTATATGAAAATACCACACCAGCAAATCATAAACTGAGGAGAAAAGCAGGAGAATTGTTAGGTATAGATGAAGTTGATATTCTTGGTCACGAACTTTCAGTCTATCTAGGATCAAGTAATCTTTTTACAAGAGAACAAATAAATATGATTTATAAATCTGCAAAAGATGTTGAACATAGAAGATTAGCTTCAAGACTTTTAGGTATAAATTCTGGAGATTTTTTAGCTTACGAATTACATCGTGGTGAGAAATTGAATGAAGATCAACAAAGAGAAGTATATAAATTCGCAACAAATGCGCAGGATAGAATACTTGCTGGAAATTTGTTGGGTTACTCAAAAGCAAGAATTTGGTTACATGAAAAGCTCCTTTGGGTAAAACAATGCTTAAGTGAATAAAAACCCAATTTTTCTCTTTCTGTTGCCAGAAGGCAAATTGCAACTAACAAATCGCTGAAGCTGACGGCGGGCAAGCCCGCCGCAGCTTAGCTCTATCGTTAGACGCTCGTGATTAGGAGGTTTTATCATGGAAACCGAAGGACAGAAACAGCAATCAGCAGTGTCAGCCATCCAAAGATCTGGAGACTTCAAGGCGAATGTGATGTGGATAATGATTCTTGCCGTCTATATGGCACTCTTTTGTGCAACTGGTTATGTTGCGTTTTTCAAGTACGAAGAGAATCCAGCGATCAACATTTCTCCAAAATGGATAAGTCAGTTTCAAGATCCTGAGACACGAAAACGTATGCTTGACACGTTGAAAGACGATTCCGCCATGTTTGCAAAGAAACGTGAACTAGCCACGCAATCATTCAATGTAGTCTTGGGCGCTTTGTTGGGATTTCTTTCAGCATCGGCTGTATCAGCAACTCGAAAGAAAGATGGAGCCTAATGAGTGGCTTCAGCGGATGTCCTATAGCTTCGCTTCCTGCCACCACTGATCCACCCGTTAGGCAGTGTGCTTCGAAAAACATTATTGCTACCCGGAGTAACGAATGGAATCATTTGAAATCATTAGTGAAAGGGAGATATTAGGGTCAAACCGTAAATGTGGAATGCACAATAATTCGGTGAGGCAGAGGAAAAGGAAAAGACAGCGAATCAGAGCTTTTGTCTAACCCTGCGTTGCAGTTGACGGCGGGGGACTGTGCCGTGGTCAGAGTTTTGTGGTCTCTCAAAGTTTTATCTTGCTATCAAACTTTTGTGGTAATCCTCCCCGCCGCACCTGAACTTTATCGTTAGCCATCTTTACAAAAACGGAGGATGAGACTAATGGCACAGTACGAAATATTTACTGACCAACAAACAGCGTACCGCGCAGTTGAGAGGCTTTGCCTTCACCACGACCATGTCAAGACACTGACCGACTGTTACAAGTACATGCGCGAGCAAGAAACATACGCCCGGATGCAGGATCGAGATTTCCAATGTGATCCTGTCAAGATGAAACAATCGGAAACTTCATACTTTACCTCACTAATAGTAAGACTTTCGTCCGAAGAAGGTAGGGACTTCTTTAGGGAAGTCAAACTGGCTTACGAAGAAATTGGTGGGCTTATTCGAAAATTCAATCCAGAAGCGACGGTCGATATTTACTTTGACACAGCTCACATAACCATCAAGTCCATTCTGGACGGCGTCCAGCAGGATGAAAGAACACTCAGAACATACGTTCCACTGATAACCCCTATAGTGGACAAGTGGACAGAGGCACTGGGTGTGGCTACGCGGTTGTACGCAATGGGTCTGTTCACAAACTTACACCCCGGAAGAAGGCTATCAATTGGTGTGAAGTTCTATCCTTCACTACCACTGATTCAGATTATTAGAGGAGAAGTTGGCGTCGCGCTCTACGAAATTGGCAAGAACCTTCGGCTTCGACCAGAAGAGCAATTTCACACCATGCTTACTCACTCCACTGGCTTCCGAGCGCGGGGGCTCCAGTTTCCCTTACAGCCTAAATTCCCGCTTTTGATATAACTATTCTTTAAAAAAATCAAGAAAATGCAAAAAAAGCTTGACTTTTTGTCAAGATATAGTTATAATATTATTATAACTATAAGGAGGGGATATTATGGCATTT
>JBFLYA010000323.1 GCA_040757115.1 bacterium
TGCATTTTGATATTTATATTTGATATTTAATATTTAATATTTGATATTTATTTGTTGTCTCCCTCAAATCCTATTTTGCAGAACCCTATACACTATTTTAACCTTTATGCTAGATTAAGACACCACCTAATCAGTGGCTGAATAATTACCTTTTTTCTTTAAAAAACCTCTGGATTAGTTCACGACATTCTTGTTCTAAAATACCTTTTTTGACATTTAGTTGATGATTCAGAGATGAATGTTGGGCAATATTTATTATTGAGCCACAGGCACCTGTTTTCAGGTCATCGGCACCATAGACTAAATTTTTAACCCTGGATAGAATTAATGCCCCAGCACACATAGCACAGGGTTCAATAGTAACATACATACTCGTATTAATTAATCGTTCATTTTTTAAATAGACAGCGGCTTTTTTAATTGCTAATATTTCTGCATGAGCGGTTGGGTCTTTAAGTTTGACTATTTGATTATGACCGCGAGCAATAATCTTTTCATCTAAAACAATTACAGTTCCGACTGGTATCTCTCCGAGTTTATAAGCCTTTTCTGCCTCGACTAAAGCCTGCCGCATAAAGTAAATATCATCTATCTGCCTTTTGTCCTTTGTCATCTGTCCTTTGTCTTCTGGCGCGCCTGAGAGGATTCGAACCTCCAACCTTCGGATTCGTAGTCCGCGACTCTGTCCAGTTGAGCTACAGGCGCCCGCTATAGCACTTATTAATCGAAATTTGACCCAGATATAGCTATGAAATTCCAAATCACAAATTCCAAATTCCATTTAGTGAATTAGTGAATTAAGCGAATTAGCGAATTAGTAAAATCTAATCTCTAATTCACTAATCTCTAATTCGCTTTTTGGTATGTGGAATTTGGTGCTTATTTGAGATTTGGTGCTTGGGATTTGGGATTTTTCCCTTATCCACCCTGAGTAAAATTTTGACTAATAACTGCTATATTTTAATATAACAAAGATTTTGATTTATGTCAAGTGTTTATTTCAAAAATAAAAAGTTGACATTTGGTCTAAAAAGTAGTATTATTTAGATAAAAATAAGATACAAAAGGAAGGAACAGTTACGAAAGGCTAAACTATAATGAAATTTGCTAATCCTGAGTTTTTCTACTTACTTTTTATCATCCCATTACTGATTTTGAATTATATCAAGAGAAGAAAAGGAGCAAACATAAAGTTTTCTGACCTGCAAGTTTTAAAAGAGATTCCCACATCTAAATCTTTGAAATATAAACATTGTGCGTTCATTCTCCGATTATTGTATCTTATTTTAATCATTATCTCTGTTGCCAGACCACAACTATGTAGAACTGAAGGAGAGATTTTAACTGAAGGGGTGGATATTATTTTAGCCCTGGATATCTCCGGGAGTATGCAAGCAGAAGATTTTAAACCTCAAAATAGAATCAAGTCAGCCAAGCAAGTCATCCGTGAATTTGTTAAAGGGAGAAAAAACGATAGATTAGGACTGGTAGTTTTTGCCTCGCAAAGTTTTACTCAATGTCCATTAACCCTGGATTATGGAACATTATTGAGCCTATTAAATCAGGTCAATATTGGAATGATTGAAGATGGCACAGCCATTGGAATGGCGTTAGTTAATTGTGTCAATAGATTAAAAGATTCACAGGCGAAAAGTAAAATCGTAATCCTTCTTACTGATGGAGTAAATAATTGTGGTAAAATTGACCCAATAACCTCAGCCCGTATCGCCCAGGCAATGAATGTAAGGATTTATACCATTGGTGTCGGCAAGAAAGGTGGTGCACCAATACCTGTTAACCACCCCATATTTGGTAAAATATACGCCCGTAATCCTGATGGTAGCCTGTTACTGACCAAAGTTGATGAAGATACACTTAAAACCATCGCAAATATTACTGATGGCAAATTTTTCCGCGCAACTAATGAACATAAATTAAGTCAAATATACGAAGATATTGGTAAAATGGAAAAGACAAAAATAAAGGTTAAGGAGTATATGAAATATAAAGAGATATTTGGATATTTTCTTCTCCCGGCGATATTACTTTTATTAGCCGAGATAATTCTGGCAAATACACGGTTTAGACGGATACCGTAAGTACACAGGTTCTTTACGAAAAAAATCTTGACATCTTGAAGATTTTAATGTATTATATAAAATGAAAAGAAATGAGAGGAATAACACAGATATTTTCATTAATATTTGATGCTATCTTAATTAACATCGGGATAATTCTTGCCTTCTTAATTAAATTCGGAGGAAGACTCCCTCAATCTAATTTTGAGGCATATCAATCTATGTGTATCCCCTTTACCCTGGCTATGCTTTTATCCATCTATGCCTTTGGCTTACCCAATTGGCGTAAGATAGATGATATTCAAAATAATACCTTTAAAGCAGTATCATTTGGCACATTGATAATTATGGCTATATCTTTTGCCAGTAAAAATATAGCGATTGCATTTCCTACATCTGTATTTGCTATTTCCTGGATAATAAATACCTTATCATTGACTGGCTGGCGAGTTATAGCGAAAGAGATACATCGGCCGATTAAAAGAGTTTTAATCGTTGGAACAAATGATAAAGCAACTGCAGTTGCCTCAGAAATAAATAGACATCCACACTCAGGTTATGAATTAATCGGATTTATCGGGGAAAAGGAGGTAAATAAAAGTGCTAATGTCTTAGGAGATTATGATGACCTGATAAAAACTGTTTATGAAAAAGATGTTGATGAAGTTATAGTTACGGTAGAACATACCTCAAATCCAAAATTGTGGGATACAATCTTAAATCATGAAAATAAAATCAGATTTAAAACTATTCCCGATGTATATGAAGCGGTTATTAGTAAAATAGGTAGTATCCAGTTAGAGGCAGTGCCTTTAGTTGAATTAAGTTTAGAACCTATCTCTGGCTGGAATAGAACCATAAAACGATTAATGGACATTTTCATTTCAGTTATTGCTTTAATTCTATTTTTACCGTTCTTGCCAATCATTATCATTTTGCTTAAATTAGATTCAAAAGGACCTATTTTTTATCGACAGGAAAGGGTAGGTAAAGGCGAAGAAAGATATAAGATATGGAAATTTCGGACTATGTATGTTGGAGCGGAAGACAAAACAGGACCAATTCTGGCAACCATAAATGATGAGAGAATAACTAAATTTGGTAGAACACTTCGGTTCTTCAGATTTGATGAATTACCTAATCTTTTTAATGTCCTGCTGGGACAGATGAGTTTAGTTGGTCCAAGGCCAGAACGACCGGAATTTGTGGAGATATTTAAAAAGACTATTCCTGGCTATCAACTGAGATTCAAGGTTAGACCGGGAATTACAGGATTATCTCAGATAAATGCCCCTTATGATATCCCGGCACAAATTAAAGCCCTTTATGATATCCTTTATATCAATAATTACACCTTATTTTTGGACTTTAAAATTATGCTAAGAACTTTATTAGTTATTTTAAGAAAACAAGGGGCACGATAGATTTTGGGTAACTATTCACCGCAGAGACGCAGAGGAACAGAGAAAAAAGGATTTAAATTAGATTGTGGATACCGGATAGATCTTTTAGTTGAAGAAAAAGTTATCGTAGAATTAAAAGCAGTCGAGCAACTAC
>JBFLYA010000324.1 GCA_040757115.1 bacterium
CCTGCCCTTCGTGCTCTTTGTGGTGAATAGTTACGAAATTTTTTTCTTCAATTATTGAAAAGTCTAAATGAATTTCCATCGTTGTAATATAAACTTTGGAATTTGGTGTTTGGGATTTGGTGCTTGGGATTTGGTGCTTGGAATTTGGAATTTATTTGGAATTTGGTGCTTGGAATTTGGAATTTATTTGGAATTTGGTGCTTGGAATTTGGAATTTCTATCTAATCTGTCCACTAAAAGATGTGGGTAATGATTAGGCCAAGGGGGGACATCAATTGAGTAGCGACAGAGCACTAGCATAATGGTGGAAATAGTGTAAGAAAAGGGGATATGGGGATTATGAAGATAGGGAGATATTATTAAAAAAATTGAAATTAGTAGAAACTAATAGAAATTTATGGAAATTTGTTGTTTTCCACAATCAATTTCTACCTATTTCTATAAATTTCAATCTATTTCTATTATCTTATCTCCATATCACTTTTATCTCCTTATCCCCTTTCTTACACTTTTGATATATAGCCTGAACGGTTACAAACAGTCTAACAACCATTGAAAAATAAAGATGGGGAAGAAAAAAACTAAAAAGAAAAAAAATACATCAACTTTCTGGCAAAATATTTTTAGTCTAAAAGAAGATATTATCTCGATAAAACCATTTGATTCCACAGAATATATTTGTGGGATTATTGTGTTTTTAGCTATTTTTTTGATTTATTTGAAAACCCTTACACCAGATATAGGATTTCATGATTCAGGAGATATGATACCTGCTTCTTTTCATCTTGGCATCTGTCATCCCCCCGGCTATCCTTTTTATAACCTTGTGGGAAAGACATTTTCAACACTCCTGCCCATAGGTAATATTGCGTATCGGTTCAATTTAATGTCCGCTATCTTTGCCTCTTTAGCGTGTATGATGGTGTATTTTATTACTTTAAAAGTAGGAAGTAGGAAGTGGGAAGTAGGAAGTAAAGAGAATAAACTCATCACTCATCTCTTATCCTTCATCCCTGCGGTGGTAGCAAGTTTTATGTTAGCATTTGCCGTTACCTTCTGGGAACAGGCAGTAATCGCCGAAAAATATGCTCTGAATGCCTTATTTGCCACATTGCTAATCTTCATCTTACTAAAGTGGGCAGAAGTAGTAACTACGGAGCGTGGAGCAGAGAGAACAGAGGGAAAAACTCAAAACTATCTTTACCTCTTCGCCTTCACCTTTGGCTTATCCTTCACCCACCATATGCAAACAATCTACCTGGTCCCGGCAAGTATATTTTTCATCATCGCAGTTTGTTATAAATATAAAATATCTTCACTCTTCACTCTTTACTCTTTATTTAAACTTTCTTGTATATTCATCCTGCCATTATTTCTATATTTGTATCTTCCTATCCGTGCCGCTTTTCATCCACCACTCAACTGGGGAGACCCAATAACACTTCCTCGATTTATGGATTACATCACCTTAAAGGCTTATGCTCATTTTTTTGTCTCCTCTCCACAAGTCTGGTTGCAAAACCTCAAACATCATCTAACCCACTTTTTTACCCATCAATTTACCTTATGGATTGTCTGGTTAGGAGTGATAGGATTGATCTTACTGATTGTCAAAAGAAAAATTACTGGTTTATTTTTACTTTTGATTCTTTTGACGGATATTGCCGCATCTATTCGATACGGTATTTCTAACATAGAGGATTACTACATTCCTGGTTTTATCATTTTCAGTATTTTTATTGGGTATGGAATTATGAGTATTGGAAAACTACTCTCATCTGTGGTCCGTAGTCCATTGATTATAACTCCGTTTATTTTTCTTCCCATCATTCCTTATACCACGCATCATTTTCATTGTAACCACTCTAATTATTTCTTTGCCCATGATTTAGCGGTAAGTTTATTAAAAAATTTAGATACAAATGCCGGGCTTTTCTTGAAAGGGGATGTAAATGGTTTTCCGGTATGGTATCTTCATTATGTAGAGAATACCCGCAGGGATGTAGCTTTGATAGATACACCATTTTTATTTCAGGATTGGTATGCTCAGGAGATAAAATACAAATATCCGGAACTGGAATTTAACCTTTATCCAACACAAGGCACAGAATTAGGCAAAGCAAGGTTTGATGAAATCTTGATAAATAATTTTAATAAGCGACCTTTTTATCAATATTCAGACGAACCTATGCCCAAAGGTTTTACAACTATACCAGTTTGGTTTTTCCTGAAGATATTAAAGACTGACACCTCCAATGTAACGATATTAAAAGAATTAGAAAAAGGTGCAACGGAAATGGTTTTGCGTGGCGTAGATAAGTTAGAGGTTTCAAAAGATGCAAAGGCGTTTGATGTCATTCGCAATTGTGCGGGAGGATATAACAATCGGGGAAATAACTATCTAAGTATGGGGATGAATGATGAGGCAATTGAAGAACTTAAAAAATCAGCTAATATTGACTCCAATTTACCCATAGTCTATTACAATCTTGGTCGGGCTTATTCTAATAAAAAAATGGTAAATGAGGCGATTGTTAATTTCAAAAAGGCGGTTGAATTAAATCCCAATTTTAAAGATATTCACCGCACCATCGGAGGACTTTATGAAAATATAGGCAAAATCGATAATGCAATATTTGAGTATCTTCAAGAGGCAAAAGCCTTTCCCTCAGTTGAATTATACACCACATTAGCGCGACTTTATTATGGAAAAAAACAGATTGACAGGGTCATCGAACAATGTCAAAATATACTTCAATTAGAGCCAGATAATTACGAGGCACGAAAAAACTTAGCCTCGCTTTATTTTACTCAAAAACGATTTCCAGATGCACAAAGGGAACTTACTACACTTCTCAGTAAGTATCCAAATGATAGCTATGCTCAAAATATGCTGATGACAATTCAAAAAACTCCATAACAACATAAGTATTCTTAAACATAAAAAATTCCTTGCAATAGTTTTATATATATGTTAGACGGTTTAAGTTGAGAGCGTTACATAGAGTTTCCAGCAATATCCACAGTTTAAGGAATCAGTTTAACATATCCAGTGGACTTTGTACCCCCATCCCACCCTTATTAATCACATGGGTATAAATCATGGTCGTGGACACATCCTTATGACCGAGTAATTCTTGCACGGTGCGAATATCATATCCTTTCTCCAGTAAGTGTGTAGCAAAGCTATGTTGAAATGTATGAGGGCTAACTGGTTTTGAAAGACCAACTGCACGAGCAGCACTATAGATTGCTCTTTGCAGCCCACTTTCATTGACATGATGCCGACGCATCGCTCTATATGACCAAAGTTACCCAATTCAATTTCAAGAACATGTTTATAGAGGAAGACAATAGCATTAAGAGCTTGATTTTGTGTAGTTGCAGAAACATTCTGTTTAGTTGCCAGGTAAGAAAGATACTGCGAGATTTCCTTCTCTCCCATATATTTTGGATGCTTTTTGTTATGGAAAAGTACAAATCGCTTTACCCACTCCACATAAGTTTGTTCAGTACGAATTGAGTAATGTTTTTTCCGCATAACATCACTAACTTGTTCCAGAAGATTCATCTGATATCCTCACTTTCAGTATTTTCTAAATTCAATATTATAATAATAATACA
>JBFLYA010000325.1 GCA_040757115.1 bacterium
TCTCTATGGTCATTAATTCCCCCGTGTTTTTATTCGCTTATATTACTTATATCGGAACACGAGGAACAAAACTTAAATCTTATCTATAATCTTTCTCCATCATCCTTCTTTTTGCTGAATAGTTACCTTTTACCTATCATTACAAAAGCAATTTTAGCCACCCTATCAATAGCAGTGTAAATATAGTTTCTTCCCTTGTTAATCTTTGGAGCATAAAGTAAATCCATCTGAAGGTATCCCATAGTATATTTGCGAAACTTCTTAATCTTTCTTTCAGCATTAATAAACTCTTCAGGCACGATATTCAAATTATGCCTTTTTAAACAACGGTAAATCTTCATTGGATAAAGATTGGGTATTTTATCTTCTAAAGTAAAAAAGATGTCTTCAATTGTCTTCTTAAATTGCTTTCTTTCAAAACAAATTAAATCTTCTTGTTCTTTTGTTAAATCGGTACGAAGTCTATGTGGACGAGAGGATTTATCTTCAAGGCTTTCAGCCTTTTTCCATCTTTGAGCCATAGTTTGAGTAATGCCATACTTTTTAGCCAAAGCATAAGCAGAAAGAGGGCTTTCTTTAATAATTTGTCTTATTGCTAAAGTTGTAGCAGCTTTTTTGTGTAACTTTATTTCCATACGCTAAGATTATACACCTTAACGTATCGTTAGTCAACATATATGTACCATCGGATAAAGTAATTCTCGGATGCCCCTTTGCAACAAAAAAGACTTGCAAGCCATGTCAAAAGTATGGGGGACAAGTTTTTTTTCACCATACTCCCTCATGATAGCAATTTATATTCATCTTTGCGGATGAATTTCATTAATCAATTCTCCCTACGTCGTTTGAAAGCAGTTTTCTAAGAATACGTTCGGATGTTTATAATATCTTGTAAAGTTGACAATAAATTCTCACTTAACAAGTACTCCATCATGTATTTTTTCTACTCGTGAGGCATGTTTCATTATCATTGGATCATGAGTGGAAAAGAGGAAAGTAACTCCTTTTTCAGTGTTAAATCGTCTCATTAACTCAATAATAGCATGTCCTGTGAATGAATCCAAATTTGCTGTTGGTTCATCTGCTATTATAATTATTGGGTCAATTACAAGGGCTCTTGCTATACTCACCCTCTGTTGTTGCCCACCACTTAATTCATTTGGACGGCTATTCTTAACTTCAGTTAATCCAATCTCATCAAATAAATGAAGAATCTTCCTTTGCCTTTCCTTTTTATTAGTTTTTTGCAATAATAAAGGAAACTCTACATTCTCATATGCAGTAAAGACAGGAATTAAATTGAAAGTTTGAAATATAAAACCAATTTTTTCTTTTCTAAGTCGTGATAGGTGAGTCATACTTAGCTTGGAAATATTCTTTTCACAAATGAATATATTACCTGCTGTTGGTATATCTAGACAACCGACTAAGTTTAGAAGTGTCGTTTTCCCAGAACCAGAAGGACCGGCTATCACCACAAATTCTCCCTTTTTAACTTTCAAATTTACACCTCGTAATACCTTATAAATTACATTTCCTTGATAGTAATTCTTTATTAAATCCTCAGTCTTTATAATCTCCATATTTCCTTCTTTTAAAAAATCTCCATTAAAAATATACTATTAACTTTCCAGTCAATTTATATTTGCTTGTATCCATCCTATATTCACTTCCTCTTTTTCCACCTTTAATATCTGCTTTTAAAGATAAAGTTGTATTATCATATATGAAGAAATTAAGTTGTGGTACTATTATAAAACTTCCATCATCTAAGTTCCAAATAAAATCAGTTAGATTTAATATTTCATCAGTAAAATTATAATTTATTCCTATGTACATGTAATTCTTCATTATTTCTCCTAATATGAAAGGGTTACCAAAATTATAATACTTAAGGTATTCATCCATATTAATATAACCTTTACTATTATGGTAGTATTCTAACTTTATCACCCCATAGTTTTCAGGAAATATTCTATAATCTGCACCTAAAATAACATTGGAGAAGTTTCCTTGTGTAAAGGAAACTTCTCCATGAATATTGGATAAATCTAAGATATTTCCACTAAAGGCACAACCTAATATACCCTTTTTCCCTCCTTTTGTATATCCGCTCAAGGAAACATCATAGTTAGATAAACATATTTTTATTCTGGCTGCTACTTCTGACTCTTCTATATTTTTCTTTGGAACCAATATTCCACTTATTGCTGTTCTCTTAAATAAAACTTCCGCCTTTATAGCATTTATTCCTTTACTTTCGAAACTTGGATCTCTTGAATCTAAAGGATTCTCTGAGGAACTTATATAATTTGTTGGATTCCAGAGGAAACCATTTCCCCACGTAATATTTTGTTTGCCACAAAGTAAATAAAAAGACTTTTTCTTTAAAGAGATATACCCTCTATATAGATTCAATGTAGTCTTTGACTCTATTGTATCATAGTAGAGTGAAACCTTTATAGAAGTTTTAGGAGTATTATCTCTTTTTGTATTTAAGTTAAGGGTGAGTTTAATTGTATTGTTAAGTTCTGGAGGCAGAAAATATTGAGTTATAGTTGATAAGGAATTAGATTGAGTATAAGTAAGATTATTTTCAATATCCCCACTAAATTCAAAAGATTCTGCATATACCAGATTAATTAAATTACCCAGAGTTAAAAATGTCAAGATTAACACTATAATATTCCATTCTATCCTTGATATGTTAATTCTCTTCGATATGTTAATTCTCTTCACTTTTCAATCCTCTATCAAGATACTCTTGAGTAAAGAAATAATCAGGAATCTTTGTTTCATAATCAGCCGTTGTTAAAGACATAATACTTTTGTACCCAACATTTATCATACTCTCCATAGTTAGTTTAATGGGTCTTGTTCTCCCACCAATATTTTTCACCTCAGAATATGTAAGGATTTTTAATAGTTTCCCCGAAATTGTATAAAACTCCATTTTTATTGGAATAAATCCATCTTTTTTTATCCAGTATTTTATTTCATTATATGCTGCATTATTTGATTTTGCTTTTAATTCAAGGGAATAAACTGGAATTCCATCTAATTCTTCCATGCTAAGTAGTATAGCATCATAATCTTCTGCTAATCTGACTTTTAATATATCAGCAGTAGAAAAGTCTGTTCCCATTATTGTTTGGCTACTACTTATTCTTACTGATCTTTCCACAGATGGGAAATACATCCACATGTTATTATCATCTAATAAGTATCCTGTGCCTCTCTCTCGTGGGGGTGAAAGATACCATACAAGTGCGTGGTCTTTTCCCGAAACATAAATCTTGAGTTGAAATAATTTCTTTTCTCCATTTTGTTTTATTGTTATCATATCAGCAGCGTAGATTGCATAATCTGGATGTAGTACTTGATCAGCTTTTTTCACAATCTCTTTCCCTGTAAGTTCACTATTAGTTACTTTACCATCAATTAAAATTAATAGAAATAAAAATATTATTAGTTTCTTCATGAATTCTTCCTCCTATAATATGTTTAATATAGTTATTAATTAATTTATAATTAATATTTAATAATATTTCTCTCCTCATGGGAGAGTTTATGAAATCTTTGATTGTGAACAAAAAGAAACTTGACTTTTATGACCGGATC
>JBFLYA010000326.1 GCA_040757115.1 bacterium
CTGGAAACAAAAATTACCAGAGGTGTAAGACTATGGAATTATTGGACTTAGAAACTCTGATTGATACCGCTATTAAGGAAGATATAGGGAAAGGGGACATAACCACAGCCCTATGTCTGGTAAAAAAACCTGTAATTGAGGCTCAAATTATTACCAATGAAGAGGGTATTATTGCTGGTGTAGATATAGCTTGCATCGTCTTTAAAAAGATAAATGAAAAGACCAGATTTAAGAAAAAGGTAGAAGATGGACAGTGGATTAAAAAAGGAGATGTCATTACTTCTATCAAAGGAAAGGCACAGGATATTTTAGCTGGAGAAAGGGTGGCATTAAATTTTTTACAACACCTCTCCGGGATAGCCACATCAACCTTTAAATTTGTTGAGGCAGTAAAACCTTATCCGGCAAAAATCTATGATACGCGGAAAACTCATCCCGGTTTGAGAGCGATTGAAAAATATGCTGTCAAAATAGGGGGGGGAAATAATCACCGTTTTGGATTATATGATGGCATATTAATTAAAGATAATCATCTCAAAATCGCTGGCGGCGTTACAGCCGCTATCAAACAGGTTCAACTTAACCCACCTCGTGGAATGAAGATAGAGGTAGAGACTAAAAATTTAGATGAGGTAAAAGAGGCAGTTGCACTGGGAGTAGATGTAATTATGCTGGACAATATGAGTTTTGAGATGATTCGGGAGGCAGTCAAAATCATTAAGGCGGGCAATAAGAATATTTTGATTGAGGTCTCAGGCGGGGTCAGTCTAAAGAATGTCCATCAAATAGCCTCTACTGGGGTGGATATTATCTCGATTGGTGCTTTGACACACTCTTCTAAGGCATTGGATTTAAGTCTGGAGATATAGCAGTTATTAGTCAAAATTTTACTCAGAGTGAATAAGTAAAAAATCCCAAATCCCAAGCACCAAATCTCAAATAAGCACCAAATTTCAAGTACTAAATACCAAACTATGGGGGGTAATGTTTTGAATTTTGGTCATTCGAATTTGTTTGGAATTTGGAATTTGTGATTTGGAATTTCCTAGCTACATCTGGGTCAAATTTCGATTAATAAGTGCTATAGTAAGCGTTTAACCATCGGGTATCAGCAAAGAGGTAGAAAATGTCGAAGTATCACAGGTATCTATATCATCCTGTATCTAAATAGTGCTGGCTAAAAGATGACACCTGAATACTTAAAAGGAGAAACGGTCATGAGCCTGGGGCTCACAAAGGGGGATGAAAATTAAGGGACTCGGGACTCGGGGCTCGGGGCTCGGGAATAAAAGAATCCCCTAACCCCTTAATCCCCCCAGCGGGGAGATAAAAAATTAAAAATCTGTGTAATCTGCGAAATCTGCGGATATTTTCAGGGGAAACGGCCATGTCCACAGGGTGGACACAAAGGAGGATGAAAATAGTAGGTAGGAGATAGAAGGTGGGAGATAGGAAGATAAGCGTGAGGAGTGATGTTTTCTTTACTTTCTACTTTCTACTCTCTACTTTCTACTTCCTTTTTTCAGGAGAATGACTATGCCAAAACAATTTATCAGGGACTTAAAAGACCATGATGTAGTAAATAGTCAATTTATGGTTTATAAAAAGCAACTTCGGGATTTCAAAAATAAGCCAGGTAAGTTTCTAATGCTTGTCATTGGAGATAAAACCGGGCAGATGGAGGCAAAGGTCTGGGATAATGCCGAGAAGGTTGCCTTAAGGTTTGAAGAAGAAGATGTTGTTTTATTAGAAGGTCGAATTGAATTATTCAACGATAAATTGCAATTAAATGTAAGTAAGCTCTATAAGGTAGATGTGTATGACATCGGTAATTTCCTGCCTGAAACCTCAAAAGATGTGGATAAGTTATTTGATTATATTAAGTCTATTGATATTCAAAACAAATATTTAAAATCCCTGCTTGACTCATTTCTTAACGATGAAGGATTTGTTTCTTTATTAAAAAAAACTCCTGCCGCTAAATCGCTTCATCACGCCTACTTAGGTGGTCTCATCGAACATATTTATGAGGTAATTAAAATATGTGAGGTAGTTTGCCAATTATTCCCCCAGATAGATAGAGACCTGTTATTTACAGGAGCTATATTGCATGACCTTGGTAAGATGGAGGAGTTGAAATGGACAAAGGGGATTGATTACACAGATGAAGGGAGATTAATTGGACATATTGTTATGGGAGAGAAAATAGTTAGTCAAAGAATGGATAAAATCGAAGGATTTCCCAAAGAGCTTAAAATGCGTATGTCCCATTTACTCATAAGTCATCATGGAGAATACGAATGGGGTAGCCCTAAAAAGCCAAAGACACTGGAGGCATGCACTCTCCATTATGCTGAACATCTTGATGCCCAGGTTAATAGATTCATCCAGTTGATTGAAAAGGGAAAAGATAAAACATGGGCTGATTATGATAAATTGCTGGAAAGATATATCTACATTGGGGAACAGATGGAGGAATAGAACAAAAGGCAAGAATTACCCTTGCCATTTTAATATACCATTTTTGTTGACAAATTAGTTTGCTTATGTTACCTTATATTTGGTCGAAGTAAAACAAAACTGCTAATAGGCAGGATAATCTGAAGGCTAGGTGTAACAATCTCTCTATTTGGAATAGAAGAAAATGACGGCTTAATAATAAAAAGGTTAAGGAGAATAAACAGTATGAAAAATCTGACACGGATTACTTTTGATGCTAATGTCATGGGGGGTAAACCCTGTATTCGTGGATTGCGTGTCACTGTGGGAACTATTGTTGGACTGGTTGCTGCAGGATACTCCACCACCGACATTCTAAAAGCATACCCCTATTTAGAAGATGAAGATATTCGTGAAGCCCTTGCCTATGCAGCCTGGCGAGCTGAAGAAATAGAATTGCCGTTGGTGTCCGCATGAGACTACTGATTGATATGAACCTTTCTCCTGACTGGGTTGAAGTATTTGAGAAAGAAGGGTGGCAAACGCTTCATTGGTCGACAGTGGGAGAGCGTGGCGCTACGGATTATGTGATTATGAAGTGGGCATGCGAAAATGGTTATGTTGTATTTACCCATGATCTTGATTTTGGAGCGATATTAGCAACCACTCGGGCACAAGGACCAAGTGTTATTCAGGTTCGTACGCAAGATGTGATGCCTCGGAATTTAAGGTATGGGTTGGTGCAGATATTCCGGCAATACGAATCGGTGCTTGAAAGGGGAGCATTACTCACTATAAACGAAAACAAATCCAGAGTGCATATTTTGCCTTTTCAGTAAGGTAATTACACCTAAGAACTCGCTCCAGCCGACCACCAATAGCGAAGTAAAATAAAACTGCTAATAGGCAGGATAATCTAAGGTTAGAATAATAAAAATAATCACACAGAGACACAAAGTCACAAAGGAATTGAATAAAACAATAAACCTTTGTGTTCTTTGTGGCTTTGTGTGAGAAAATAAAAAGGAGATATTTTAGGGTTAACCGTGAATGTGGAATGCACAATAATTCGGTGAGGCAGAGGAAAAGGAAAAGACAGCGAATCAAAGCTTTTGTCTAACCCTGCGTTGCAGTTGACGGCGG